>DATJKO010000686.1:0-6214 GCA_035491355.1 Pyrinomonadaceae bacterium | reverse complement strand
AGTGGAGGCGGTGCGCCTTCCATCTCCTTCGCTGCCTGCTTCAGGTGCTCGGCCATTTCCGCGACCTGTTTCTGACCGTCAGTACCACCAAGACGCCGGCCCATGCGATCGAGAAACTCAAGCGTGTCGGTGCGCAGTTTTTCCTGACCGGCGGCGACAGCTTCGTAACCGTCTTTGCGTTCCTGCTCGCTGTACTTGTCGCCTTCACGAATCAACCGGTGCGTCGCGGCGATCAGATCTTTCTGCCGGCGCGAGAGTGCGTTCTGATCCTGTTCCTCGCCACCGCCACCACCGCCGCCACCTTGCTGCTGCGCTTGCTTGTACTCCATCTCAAATGGTTTCACTTCGATGAAGTAGATGTCGCTGGTGGACTCGTTACTCGCGTCGCGGGCCTTGGCGTAGTAAGAGATGAAGTCGCCGGGTTTGAGATTGTATTCCTCGAGGAAGAACGTGTAGGCGCCACTCAGCGAACGCGCCGACTCGCGCGTCAGTTGTTGCAGGTTGACCTTCTTCTCTTCGCCGCCGTTGACGGAGAAGTGGAGGTCCATGGAAACGACGCCGTAATCATCTTCGGCGCGCGCCTGCGTGAACACTTCTTCGAGGTTGGTCGCTTTCTTATCGCGACCGGGTTTGTCGAACGAGATCGCCGGCGGTTGATCGACGAGAACCGACACGTCGTACTCGTTCGATCCGCGATACGCTTCACCGTCGGTGCTGACGAGCTCGATGTAGTAACTCGTATCGGCGGTGACGGTCAGTTCGCCAATGAAGTCAGCGCCCTGTTGCTTCATTTCGACTTTCTTGCCGTCGGCATAGACGATGCGCGCCGCGCGAACCTTCCCGGTGAGTTTCGCGGTGATCGTCGCGGTCGTTCCTTTCAGGGCCGCGATATCGCCGCCATCTTCGATAGTCTTCGACGGCAGGTTCGTAAACGCCGGGAAGTTGAGCAGCAGATCGAGCTGTTTGACGTACGGCAGATCGACGACATTTAGTTTGTAGACTTCGGAACGAACACTATTCGACTCGATGAAGTACTCCATCGAGTCCTGAATATTGAAGATGGAGAAACGGAAGTCGCTGCGGGCCTTCGCTGGTTCCATCGTTTGGCCCTGGAAGTCGGCATTGGAGCCGAGCGGACGCGCGAAGATGGTTACGGTTTGCGAGTCGAAGTTGACGAGCGTGGCGGAGATGTCCTGATCTGATCCTTTCGGAACGCGCGCCGTGCCGGGTTTAACTTTGATACTCAGCGCGTTGTTGGACGCAGCGAGGGTGGTCGGCGTGACGAGTTGGGCCACACCTTCGGAGATCTCGCGCGGTCCCCACTTGAGCACGCCGGCAAACAACAACAGACTCGCGAGTGCCGCGCCGCCGTACATCAACAGACGTGAACGACGAATCACGTTGCGCACGTCGAGCGTTGCGGAAACGTCGTTGGCGTCGCGATAGAGACGATTCACGATTGCGGGTGAGATTCCCCTGGCGTTGCCATTGGCAAATTCGACTGCCGTAACGAGGCGGTCTTCAGCGCCGAATGTTTTTTCTTCGATCAGGCGAGCGAGTCGTGCGTCGGTGATGCGTTTGAGCAGGGGACGGACCAGCGCGAAGTAGAACGTGGCCAGTACGCTGAGCAGCGCGCCGATACGCAAAACGATCAGCGCCGCGCCGTTGTAACGATAACGATGAGCGGCCCAGCCGGTCAGCAACAGGACAGCGGCCACGACGCATAGGCAGATCGCCAGTCCTCGCAGTGAAAGCAGCAGTTGCCGTCGCGATCTCGCTTTGCGGAGGAGATCCTGCAATAGGTTCGTTTCAGGGCTCATCGTCGTTCTCCCCTCTACATCACCCGACCATTTTCACCATTTTTGTTCGCCGCGCCAATACGGATTCCGCCACTAACAGCAGCAGCGCCAGCAACAGCAGCGACCACCAGACCCGCTGCCGTCCTTCGACTTCCTCGCCGCTCAAATTCCGGTTGGCATCGTTTCCTTCACCATTGCCCGTGCCGCCCGTCACGCCCGCCACAAAGTCAGCGAAGTTCAACTTCGTGAAATCACCTTCAGCGCCGTCCGTATCAACCGCCGCGAAACCTGGCGAGTTGCCGTAGCGCAAACGATAAAAACCGAGCTCGCGCGCAGTGACGAGCAGATCGCCGTCCGGTGTGTTGCGCACTTCGGAGAGTCGCGCGCCTGCCGGCGTGTCGACCGGCGGAAGTTGTCCGTTCGCTTCCTTCCGCACGGTGAACGTCTGACCCAGTCCGTACCACGCGTTGTCTTCGCGCGCGCCCGCGTATCGCACCATCTGATGAATAAATGGCAGGTAGAGCGGCGTCAGCGGCAGATCGTTCCAACTTGGACCAAGCGACGAAGTGAATAGCAGCACTCGACCCTTGCCGGTGCGTGATTCTACGAGTGCGGGGCTGCCGTCTTCGAAGCGCGCGAGCACGGTCGCGTTCGCGGTCGGTTCGGAACGGAAGTAACCGATGACATGCGCGGCCGCGAGTCGTCCACTCTCCTGAAACACTTCGAAGATCGGATGATCGAACTTCACATTCGTAATTGCAACACTCTCGCCCGCCTTCGTCTCTACGGCCTCGCGCAGCGTTGCCGGCATCAGGCGTTGCATCGAATTGAAACTGTCGACGGTTGTGCGGGGTCCCGTCGAAACGATGACCTGCCCGCCCGCATCGACAAACTTCGTCAACGCATCGGCGAAACCGCCACTGATCGGACCAGCATCGTTCAACACCACCAGCGCGTACTCCGGAATGCTCGTCGGATCAACTGTTCCGGTGCTCTTCAGAGTGAAGGTGAACGGCAGGTCGTCGTTGGTGGTCAACGCGCTTTGCAGGTGCAGACTGTCGCTGCGACCACGTGAAGCGCTCTCGACGATCAGCGCTTTCGCGGGAGTCTCGCGTCGCAACGTGAAATAGAAACGGTTGTCGGGAGCAAAGTCGCCGGAGACGATGTCGATCGTGCAGCGATTAGCGCCTTCATTCAGATTGAAACCGCTGAACTCGATCACCTTCGCGTCGCGGCTGTTGAGACTGATGTCGCGCTTTTCGACCGTCTGTTCGTTGATTTGGAAGTCGATCTGAATGTGATCGCGCGGTGCGTCGCCGAAGTTACTGACGTGGACCGCAAGATTGTCGAGATACTTCTGCCCGAACACGACACCACGCGCTTCGACGTTCGTGACGGCGACGTTGGGAACGGGTTCATTGCCGGCGACGTCGATCGTCGTGAGTTGCGTGCTGTTTGCGAGTTTGAAAGTCGCGGTGTTCTGACTCCAGCCGGGCGCCTGGAAGTCGGAGATCATGACGATGCGCTTCGGGCCGGTGGTTTGAATCTCGCCGAGTAACGATTCGGCGCCGCGCAGTGCTTGTTCGTAATCCGTTCCGTCCCAGCCGGCAGTCAGGCTCCCGATTGCGGTGCGCAGACGGTTCTTATCGGGAGTGAAGCGGTTCAGGATTGCGTAACGTTTGTCGAAAGACAGCAGCGCGAGTTGTTCGCCATTTCGCGCGTCGTCGACCGCACCCTCCGCGCGTTTTTGCGCTTCGGCGAAAAGCGGTTCGCGACGCATGCTCAACGAATTGTCGACCAGGATCACGGTCGCGCCGGCGGCGGTGTTCTCTTTCGCCGAACTGCCGCCGCTGAAGAAAGGACGCGTAAATGCGATCACGATCAGCAAGATCGCGAGACAGCGCAGCAGGAGTAACAGCACGTTTTGAAGTGTGCGACGGCGGATGGTGCGCTGCGGCACCTGACGTACAAAAACGAGTGCTGGAAACTGGACCTTGCGCGCGCGCGTGCGTCGCACGAGGTGCACGAGTATCGGTGCAGCTAAAGCCGCGACCCCAAGAAAAAACAATGGCGTCAGGAATGACATTCCTATTTATCTACCAGCGCGACGGGAGAGGAACGAGAACAACGCAAAATCCAGCGGCTGCTTTGTCGTCAACATTTCGTAGTCGACGTGATTTGCCGCCGCACAGCGACGCATGTCGTCGACGTGTTGGCGCATACGTTCGCGATAACCGTTCATGACGACATCGGGAAGCACCGGCATTTGCTCCTGCGTCTCCGCGTCTTCGAGCAACAACACCGGATCTGTGAAATCGAAGTCGAGCTCATTTTGATCGAGCACGTGGAACGCGACCAGGTCGTGTCCCTTGAAACGCAAGTGCTGAAACGCTTCTTTCAATGGGTCTGCCTTATCGTAGAAGTCAGAGATCAGCACAACGATGCCGCGACGCGTCAGGATCTCGGCCAGTTGATGCAGCGACTCGGCGAGCCGCGTCTCACCGCTCGCTTCGAGCATCGACAACGTGCCAAAAACGGTGCGCATGTGACCGGTGCGATTGCGCGCGGGGACGTGCGTATGCACCTTGTCGGCAAAAGCGACGAGTCCGACGGCGTCCTGTTGGCGGTTCAACAGGTAGGCGATCGAGGCCGCCAGATACTGCGCGTACTGCAACTTGGTTACTGAACTGCCGTGCGCATAGTTCATCGACGCGCTGGTGTCGATCAGAATGTGACACTGAGTATTCGTGTCCGCGCGATATTTCTTGATGAAGTAACGATCGGTGCGACCGAGCAGTCGCCAATCGAGATAGCGCAGGTCGTCGCCGGGGTTGTATTGTCGATACTCAGTGAACTCAGTTGAAAACCCCGTATAAGGCGAACGATGCAGGCCGGACATGAAACCTTCGACGACGGCGCGCGCGAGCAGTTCGAGCGATCCGATCCGCGCGAGCAGTTCAGGATCGAGAAACCTCGCTGGCGTTGGCGTAGTCTGCGGTAACATACGTGCTCCGTTTTAACCACAAAAGGCACAAGAGACACAAAAGGCACAGAATGAATTGGGTGTACCTCGTTTCGGTATTCGCAATCCTCTTACAGCCATCTTTTTTGTGCCTCTTGTGGCTTTTGTGACTCTTTGTGGTTACAGCCCGCTCTTCGGTTCGGGCACTGTGTCGATTAATTGCTTGATGACGCGATCAGAATCAACCTTCTCTGCTTCGGCCTGGAAGTTCAACAGCACGCGATGCCGCAGCACCGCCGGTGCGACCGCGCGGATGTCTTCACACGAAACGTTATAGCGTCCGCGGAGGATCGCGCGCGCTTTCCCACCGAAGATCAAAAACTGCGACGCGCGCAGCGATGCTCCCCACGTCACCCACTTGTTTACAAAATCCGGGGCCGGCGGCGTTCCCGGTCTGCTGGCGTTGACCAGTCGGACTGCGTAACGCGCGACGGTGTCGGAAGCAGGGACCTGTCGCACGAGTCGCTGAAAGGCGATGATCTCGTCCGCAGACATCAGTCGCTCGAATTCGTAATCTTGTGGTGAAGTCGTTTGCTTGACCACTTCGACTTCCTCTTCCTCCGGCAGGTAACCGATTTTGACGTTGAACATGAAACGATCGAGCTGTGCTTCCGGCAGTGGATAAGTGCCTTCCATCTCGATCGGGTTCTGCGTGGCGAGTACGTGAAACGGTCTTGGCAGATCGTAACTGACACCCTGGACCGTAACGCGTCCTTCCTGCATGGCCTCGAGCAGGGCGGCCTGCGTTTTTGGCGGCGTGCGGTTGATCTCGTCGGCGAGCACGATGTTGGCGAAGATTGGACCCGGTATGAACTGCAACGCGCGCTTTCCGGTAGCGCGGTCCTCTTCGATGATCTCCGTGCCGGTGATGTCGGCGGGCATCAGGTCGGGAGTGAACTGAATTCGTTTGAACGAGAGATCGAGAACACTGGCGATAGTGCGAACCAGCAGGGTCTTCGCCAAACCCGGGACGCCGGTGATGATCGAGTGGCCGCCGACAAACAGGGCCAGCAGCACCTGCTCGACGACCTCGTCTTGTCCGATGATGGCTTTTCTGATTTCCCGCAGGAGGCGCTCGCGCGCTGAACCCAGTTTGTCGAGCAATTGCTCATCGCTGATGGTTAGTTGGTCAACCGCCATGGTTTTCCTTTTACTTTTTTCTTAGTTCTTTGAACTTAGTTCTTTGAACTTAGTTTTTTGTACTTGGTGCTTTGTTTTCGGATCTTTCGTCTTTGACCTTAAGCCTTAAGATCTTCTGTTGGTCCGCGCACGTTGCCCTTTTGAACTAAGAACAAAGAACAAAGAACAAAGTACAAAGAACTAAGATCAAAGATCAAAGACCAAGCCCCTCTTCATTGCCCCGAAATCCTCAATAATAACTCCTGAGCCTTTT
>DATJKO010000685.1:0-2004 GCA_035491355.1 Pyrinomonadaceae bacterium | reverse complement strand
GGTGGTCTGGCGTTTATCAGGCCAAAAATAAGTGAGGCAGGCGACCCTCGCTATCGCCTGCCTCTATCTCAACTTGACTCACCTTCTGAGAGGGGGGCAAGTGAGGGCGGGAGTATAAAACCGGTTTGGGAATTTAGCAATGATTCTTGCAACGAGCTTTTTCAGACCACGAATATTCGGTTGGTCCCGGTTCGGGCCAATTCGTAGTCTCATGTGGAAAGAAAGTAAGGAATTTTTCTCTTTCAACCCGGTGTGAGGCGGGAGAAGCCCCGCTCGAGTCTTGGCGATGCTCCCCGCAACCTGCGAATGCGCGGATAAATAGCTATAATGTGGGCACAAAACAAGGGAGTTGCGATGCCAAAGATTAGCGATATTGAAGAGACACCTAACCCAAATGCAGTCAAGTTCATTCTCCGCGAACCGGTGAGCAACGGCGTCGCCAGGCAATACGGGTCAGCGGACCAGGCCGAAACCGATCCACTAGCGAAGGCACTGTTCGATGTAGGCCACGTGGTCTCAGTCTTTTACATGGACCGCATGATCACGGTTGAAAAAGAGGAAGAGGGCGACTGGGACGAACTCTTGCCCGCCCTCGCGATTCCTATTCGCGCCGCCGACGCTGTTGCCGGTTCAGCCGCCGCCGCCGCTGCCGCCGTGGGTGGATCGATCGCAGCCGTCACAAGCGACGATCCACGACTCCTGAAGATCAACGAAATACTCGACGAGCGCGTCAGGCCCGCGCTAATGGGTGACGGTGGTTACCTCGAAGTGCTCGGATTGGACGATCACACGTTGAGCATTCGCTACCAGGGCGCGTGCGGCAGTTGCCCCAGTTCGCTGACTGGCACGTTGATGGCGATCGAAGGAATGCTGAAACAGGAAGTAGACCCGGATTTGGAAGTAATCGCCGTCTAAGTTCTTACACCACGAATCACGCAGATTTCTGATCAGGAGTGCGCCTTCTCCGAGCGGTCCAGCTTACGAAATCATTCACCGGTCAGGCGTCACGCTCCGTCGCGATCTTAGCCATCGCGCGAAGTGTCCTCGAAAAACGAAAAGAGCGAGTATGAAGATCCTCCAAGTCATCTTTTTAGCGCTGTGTGCCCTCGCCGCCGCGCATGCGCAAGTACCGAGCAAAGCAGCAGCCGAGAAGGAGCGACTCCGCCGGCAACAGGCGCGCTCACTCCTGGTCGCCCTTTCAACCGACGCGCGCGCATTCCACGATCAAACGTTGCGAGCACGATCGCTTGCGCGTATTGCTGACGCGCTGTGGACCGTCGACGCCGAGCAGAGTCGACTGTTGTTTCGCAAATCGTGGGAAGCAGCAGAAGTCGCCGATCGTGAGTCCGACCAGAAACTCCAGGAACAGATTCGCCAGCAACAGGCAAAGACCGGGCGCAGTGGTTACGCTACCAGCCTGCCTCCCAGCATTCGTCGCGAGGTGTTGAGATTGGCGGCCCGACACGAACGCGCTCTCGGCGAAGAGTTCCTCGAGAAGTTGAGAGTGGAAAGAGCCGAAGCCGCCAACACCGCGAAACTGAATCCGGGAAAACTGAACGAGTCGCTCGGCCAGCGTCTGAGTGTGGCCAGAGAGTTGTTGGAAGCGGGCTATACTGAACGCGCGCTTCAATTCGCGGATCCAGTGTTGACTACGGTGACGATGGAGACGATTAATTTCCTCGTCGACCTGCGCAAGAAAGATGATTTATCAGGTGAGGCTGATCGGCGTTACGCGGCTTTGCTCGCATCGTCGACGACGAACCCGCAAGCCGACGCAAACACAGTCTCGCTACTTTCGTCGTACATCTTCACGCCGTATTACTACGCGGTGTTTACCCCCAACGGAATGTCGACGTCGTCAATGTCAGGTACGATTAAACCCATAGAGGTGTCGCCTGAGTTGCGCGGCGCGTTTTTCCAAACTGCCGCCGCGATTCTGCTTCGCCCGTTGCCGGCACCCGGACAAGATCCTGAACCACCAGGCATCGACGGCAAGTATCTCGT
>DATJKO010000684.1:0-5132 GCA_035491355.1 Pyrinomonadaceae bacterium | reverse complement strand
TCACCGAATTCGAAAGTGTGTCCCTGGCGTCGGCCCCTGATCCTTCGTACTACGCGGAGTATTACCAACAGAACCCGGCCTATTTGGTTAACTATGTCCAACCCACTTGCGGCTTCTACAACATCGGCACCGGCGTCAGCCACTGGTTCGGTGGCAATGGTGACATGGCACAACCGGCCGCCGAGTTCTTGTTCAGCAACTTTGACCGCGGAACCGTGTTTTGGCTTTGGGGGATCCCAGTCGCATCTATGGCCACTTGGCCTGCACCTGGCCCGATGCCGCCGGGCTCGGAATAGTCACCATTCGTAATCCCTAAAATCTGCTCTGCGATCTTTGCGTTCCTCTGCGTCTCTGCGTTAGATATGGAGTAAAAGCAGCATAACCACGGAGGACACAGGCGAGAACCACGCTACTCGCGATAGAGGCTATCAAAACGCATACTCGACGGAGTGAAACGCAGATCGACGGTGCCAGTTGGGCCATTGCGCTGCTTGGCGATGATCAGTTCCGCAATGTTCTTACGGTCCTCCGGCATCGCGTCGCGTTCTTCAGGAGTTTTGTACTGCTCTTCACGGAAGATGAACGCAACGACGTCAGCGTCCTGTTCGAGCGCTCCCGACTCGCGCAAGTCAGCCAATTGCGGACGGTGCTCCGAGCGAGATTCCGGCGCGCGCGAAAGCTGCGACAACGCGACGAGCGGCACATTCAACTCTTTCGCCAGTCCCTTCAACTCACGCGAAATCTGCGATACCTCTTGCTGTCGTGATTCGACGCGCTTCGCCGACCCGGACATCAGCTGCAAGTAATCGACGACGATGAGATCGAGTTTCTTTTGTTCCGCCGCCAGTCGCCGCGCTTTAGCGCGCATTTCGAGAACGCTGATTCCGGGAGTGTCGTCGAGGAAGATTTTCGTGTCGGCCAGAGTGCCGAGTGACTTCGCGATCTGGGCCCACTCGAGTCGCGAAAGGAAGCCGTTGCGAAAGCGCTGCGCGTCGATATTGCCCTGCGAACAGAGCATGCGCATCACCAACGACTCTTTCGACATTTCGAGCGAGAAGACACCAACAACGGCGCCGGCGTGAATCGCAGCGTTTTCGGCGAGCATCAGCGCGAAACTAGTTTTGCCCATCGAAGGACGGGCAGCGAGAATGATCAGGTCCGCCGGTTGCAGACCGGAAGTCATCTTGTCGAGATCAGCAAAGCCGGTTGTCAGACCAGTCAACACTGCCGCACGGCCTTCCATCTCCTGAATTTTCTCGAGGAGCTGTTCCGCGATCGGTTTCACGTGAACGAAGCCTTGCCGGATCCGTTCGTCTGCGAGCTGAAAGATCGAGTGTTCGGCGTGATCGAGAATGATCTCAGGTTCGTCTTCTTCAGCGAGTGCTTCCTGGGTGATCTTGTTCGAGGTTTTGATCAACTGGCGCAGCATGGATTTGCCGCGGACCACCTTTGCATAGTGGAGAATGTTGGTTGAGTGGGGCAGACCGTAAGTGAGGTTCGTGATGAAGCTGACGCCGCCGACCGATTCGAGTGCGTTTTCTTTCTTGAGCTCTTCGCCGATCAGGATGGGGTTGATCTCGGCGCCACGTTCGAAGAGCGCGATCATCGCGACGAAGACGCGCCGGTGTGAGGGGACGTAGAAGTCTTCGGGTTTGAGTTGTTCGATTGCCTGGCTGATCAGGCCGTTGTCGAGCAGAGTAGCGCCGAGGATAGCGCGTTCTGCTTCGGAACTGTTTGGGAGAGCACGTTCGAACGCTTGTTCGCGAATCGGATCAGGTGACGCCATGAATTATTGTCTAATATTTATTTTCGTTTGAAAGAAAAACTGTTAACTGGGCAGTAAAAAGGCGCTGCGAGTTCATTGAAAACTAGCAGCGCCCAACATACAAGACTAGACGCGTCAGACCGGTGTTTTATCTTACTCGGACGCTTCGTCACCGGTGACAGGCTGTGCAATCGCGGCTTCCTGCTCAGGTGTCAGATGGCCGACGATCACTTCGCCCTCAGGCGATACCTTCACCTGCAAATCAATGCTGACTTCGCGGTGCAAACGCACGGGAACGGTGTATTCACCCAAACGCTTCAACGGTTCGCGCAGGTGGATGCGATGACGATCGATCTCGTAGCCGCGCTCTTTCAAAGCTTCCGCCAGGTCCATCGACGTCACTGAACCATACAACGCGCCCTGCTCGCCGGCTTTGCGTTTGAACTCGAGCACCAGTGAACCCATCTGTTGTGACTGGCCCTCCGCCGTCGCCCGCTCTTTCGCTTCTTTCTTCAACAGCGCCGCACGTTCCTGCTCGATGCCTTTGACATTCCCAGCAGTCGCCTGGACCGCCAGGTTGCGCGGCAACAAATAGTTTCGTGCATAACCTGCTCTCACTCTGACGATCTCGCCACGCGCGCCCAGATCATCAACGTCTTCGCGCAAGAGTACCTTCGTGTGTGCCATGTCGTTCGTCTCCCTTAATCGGTGGTGTACGGAAGGAGCGCGATGTTGCGGGCGCGTTTGATCGCCTCGGCCAGCATGCGCTGATGCGTCGCACAATTACCGGAGATTCGTCGCGGCAAAATCTTGCCGCGTTCGGGAAGGTAGTTCTGCAACAGCCTCACGTCCTTGAAGTCGATCAGATCGACTTTGTCGATACAAAAGCGACAAACGCGTCGCCGGTGCATGCGCCGGCCGCCACCGCGTCCGCCCATTGGCCGTCGATCGCCATCGTCGTCACTATCGTAGCCGCCGCCACGCGGACGGTCTTCATAATTGGTTGACATATTCTTCCTCTTAACTGTGGATCAAAACTATTCGCTGGCCGCTTCGGCAAACTCCATGCCGCCACGACGCGCTGGGCCACCGCTGTGACTGCCACGGGACGGACGTTTCGCGGCTTTGCGGGCGCGACGATCCTTCAACTTTTCCGCACGGCGGCGATCTTCGTCGACGCGGACCGTGAGGTAGCGCAGGATGCGATCGTTGACGCGCATGCGGCGTTCGAGCTCGGCAATCTCGCGGCCCGATCCCTCGATCTCCAGCAACACAAATGTGCCGTCTTTGTGGTGATCGATCTCGTAAGCGAGCTGGCGTTTGCCCATCGTCTCAGCCTTGGTCACGACACCACCCTGATCGGTCACGATCTGCGAGAACCCTTCAGTGAGTTTGGAAACTTCCTCGTCCGCTGCCGGGTCCACAATGAAGACCACTTCGTATTGTCTCTTCTTTTGCATCAATTAAACTCCATCATCGCTTTTAGAGCGCCGTCCCGGATGATCGTCCGCACTGCCTGGACGCTCCGTTCAATTGTCTCTTCCACTACCGGCCGTTCAGTTCCGGAAAACTGATCGAGCACAAAACGTTTCGCATCTGAGAGCGGATGATCGGGTTGAATTCCGATCCGCAACCGGATGAACTCGTCCGTCCCAATCTCCGCAATGATCGACTTCAGTCCGTTATGACCACCCGCTGATCCGCGTTCCCGAATTCTAATTGTCCCCAAAGGCAGAGCCAGATCATCGGAAATCACGACCAACTGCTTCGCCGCATCAAGTTCACTCTTCGCGAGCAGGCATGAAACCGCATGCCCACTCAAGTTCATGAACGTTTGCGGCTTGGCGAGCTTCGTAACAGTGCCTTCGATCTCGCCCTGGCCCACTAACGCCTGGCACTCGCGACGCTTCACACTGATAGCTTCGTCGCCGGCCAGTTTGTCAATCAACATGAATCCCAAGTTGTGACGCGTTGCTGCGTACTCTTTACCGGGATTACCGAGACCAACAATGAGCACGGATTACTCGCTCTCTTCCGCGCCTTCCTCTTCCTTCTTGCCCTTGCCAATCAACTCGGGTTCGACGGGCTCTTCACCTTCGGCCGCCGGCGCCGGTGCGGCCTCTTCCTTCACGATGCCAACCGTGGCGATCACGATTTCGGCATCCGTCAGGATCTCAACACCCTCGGCGACCTTGATGTCGGAAACGTGTAGCGTGTCGTGCACGTCGAGATTTGAAACGTCCACGTCGAGCGAATCGGGAATCTCACGCGGCTCGCAGCGAACGTCGATCTCGCGAATGATCTGTTCGAGCACGCCCTGTTTTTCCTTCACGCCGATAGGTTCGCCAACCAGGTGCAGCGGCACGGTAACTTCGATCTTCTGGCCCTTAACCAGACGGGTCAGGTCGGCATGAATCAGACGGCCTTTGACAGGATCGATCTGCCGGTCGTGAAACATGACTTCACTCTCGCCCACGCCCTCGACTTCGATCGTGAAGATCGTATTTCGCGCTGATTCAGAACGAAGGATTGCAGCCAAATCACGCGCCGGAGCAACGGCAGCGACGGTCTCGCCGCCGCCTCCATAAACCGTAATGGGAACCATTCCCTCGCGCCGCACCCGTCGCGCATCGTTTTTGCCGCGACCGTCGCGCTGTTTTGCCTGGATCCTGAACTCTTTTTTCTCCGCCATGATTTCTCCTTACAAACTTTCAGCGACGGATGAATTGCTCATCCCGTGCCAATCGACAATGGCAATCGGAAACTGGCAATTCGCCCGTCGCTGATGGTCTTCTTAAGCCATCAGTGTTTGCCCTTCGTTTTCTTAGTTATACGAAGAGCGAGGAAACCGAAGTCTCCTCATGGATCGACTTGATCGCTTTCGCCAGAAGCGGCGCGATACTTAGTACCTTTATTTTCTCTAACCCGCATGCATCGTCGCGCAGCGGAATCGTATTGGTAACGATTATCTTTTCAATGTCCGAATTGGCCAACAACTCGCAGGCCCGGCCGGACAAGACCGGATGCGTGAAACACGCATGAACTTTGTCAGCGCCCGCCTCTTTCAACGCGCGCGCGACTTTCGTCAACGAACCACCCGTGTCGCACATGTCGTCGACAATCAAACAACTGCGGCCGCGCACGTCACCGACAACGTTCATCACTTCGGCGACGTTCGCTTTCTCGCGACGTTTGTCGCACAGCGCCAGTTCGGCGTCGAGCCGTTTGGCGTAAGCGCGAGCACGTTCGGCGCCGCCGGTATCGGGAGCAACTACTGTCAGGTTCGGCATCGTGTGCTCCTGATAGTAGTTGATGAAGACCGGTGCGGCGTAAAGGTGGTCCACCGGAATATCAAAGAACCCTTGAA
>DATJKO010000683.1:0-5229 GCA_035491355.1 Pyrinomonadaceae bacterium | reverse complement strand
CATCGAGGCAAACAAACCAATTGGCAGGCCAGGAGGTTCAAACGGCCCGTCGCCCCACACCCGCACGCGGTCTTCGAGAGCAAAGCTCGACTGCCAAATTCTGATGAGTCCGACGCCCTCGACTTCTACTTTCATGAAAATCTCCGGCTTCACACCTCCCGCAGCGCCCTCGAACCTCATGAAGTCCGATGGAAAAGTAAGCGATTGGCCCGGTTCCACGGTAAATTCCGGAAAACTGATCGCCTGATAGGAAATCTTTGCGCGCGTTGCAGCGTGGTTTCGGATCTCAGCGATGTATTCGGCGTCGCCCATGAAGTGACCTCCTTAAATTTTGAAAGCGAGGATGTCGGCGGTTCGCGACGCACAAAACGTCTCTGCCCGCGAAAAGGGGGTTATTCTGAAAACTTGATGGTTCTTACTCGCTGCGCTTTGAGGGAACGATGAGATCTGACTAGTGCGTACTCGGGCGCGCTCTGCGTTATCTGGTTACTGATCGGTAATCAAATCCGGCAGGTCTTTGAACTGAGGGATGTCTGCCGGGGCGAAAAACTTCAAGGCGTTCGCCAGACGGCGCGTCGCATTTCCAGCTACGTTCGACGCTACAATAGCAGTGCGCCATCAATCTCGGAAGGGTAAAAGGCGTTTCGACGCAGCGACCGCCGCGGATCCGCAGAGACCGCCGCGGAACTCGCAATTTGAGGCATCACCGTTTTGCAGCGCATGACCGATCAAGCAAAGTGAGATCTTCAACAAATGCACGGCAGCTCCGTTCAAAAATATGCTGACGCTGTCCACGATTTTGGTGTCGAGTAATTAGTTGATCCCGCGAGTCATCCTCAAGCGCGTCTCCCGCATCATACGCCTCGTCGCAAAAGTTCTTTCACCTCGCACTAACTCAATTCAACCCTATTAAGGAGACTCTACCCCAATGCGAGATAAGACCGAATCACCCGCACCCGAAAACTCGGAACATACTCAGCCGTTCTTTGCGCGGTTCCTCGAGGGTCAGGACACAGCTAACAGTTCTTTCCAGACGCTCAAGTACCCGTCCGATCGCGACGAGATCGACTGGCTTACGCGTCCAGAGACAATAGACCAATAATTGAAGACCGTTTCGCGCGGTCCTAATCAACAGGTACGCGGTCCTCGTCAGACGTTCGCGACGATCAGTTGTTTCCGTCACGTCCGCTAAACGTGGGCCGCACCTTCAATACTCACGATGGCCCCAACAGCACCACGCGACGCCGTTTTACTGTTGACGCACAGCGGCGATTTCTACACCGTCGATCTCGTCTCACAGGCACTCGAGCGCAGGGGCGGACGTCCTGTTCGTTTCAACACCGACCTCTTTCCATCACTCGTCAAGCTTTCGGGCCGCGCGGGTGATGAACGCGCCGCACATCTCGTGACGGAAACAGGCGAGGAAATTTCTCCGGAGGAGGTGCGCGCGGTTTGGGCACGAAAGCTCTGGACGCCGCGCATGGCCCACGACCTCGACGAACGTTATCGATCGATGTGCATCAATGAATCCACCGCGGCGCTCGCAGGTTTTCTGGATGCGCTCCACAACTCTCGCTGGATAAACAACCTCGACCGACAACGCGACGCCGAAAACAAGCAGCGTCAACTCCGACTGGCCGCGCGTGCCGGTCTACGCGTGCCGCGAACACTCGTCACGAACGACGCCGCCACAGCACGACAGTTCTTCGCCGAGACGTCAGGCGAAACCGTGGCGAAACTTCTCCTCCCCTTGACCGTCAGCATGGACGCGACCGAAGCCTTCGTCTATACCACTCGCCTCCGCGAAGAAGACTTGGCTACGGCAGAGCAACTTCGCCACAGCCCAATGGTCTTCCAGGAGTTGATCCCGAAAGCATGCGAACTGCGCATCGCTTATGTGGCGGGCAAAACGTTCACAGGCGCACTCGACGCGACTGGCACGTCGCGCGGAAATACGGATTGGCGACGAGCCGCACCGGAGGAGTGTCGCTGGCAACAAGCGCAACTGCCCACTGAAGTCGCGACCAGCCTGCAGGTATTGATGTCGGAACTCGGCCTCGTCTTCGGAGCTATCGATTTGATCTGCACTCCGAAGGGCGAATATGTGTTTCTCGAAGTGAACCCAGGCGGCGAATGGGGCATGCTCGAACGCGATCTTGGACTTCCCATTTCGGACGCCATCGCCGAAGCGCTACTCGCATGAAAAACTCCGTTCTCATCATCACACACAGCGACGATAACGAATGCATCGCGCGAGTAACGGAAGCGATCGCGCGCAAGGGCGGTCATACCATCCGCTTTGATACGGACCGCTATCCCACCGACGTGCGTCTCACGGCTTACTATGGCTCAGCGAAAGAAGAGCGTCTCACGTTGACGAATGAATCAGGCGAGTTCGATCTGCGCGAAGTCACCGCGATATGGCACCGTCGCCTCAACATCGGCGCGCAGCTCCCTGCTGCTCTCGACAAGCAACTTCGTCATGCGTCCCTCGCCGAAGCAAGTGCAGCTGCTCACGGCATGCTCGCGAGCCTGAAGGCCTTTCGTCTGGACCACGTGCATCACATCCGTCGTGCTGAGAACAAGCAGCTTCAGTTACAAGTCGCGCGCGAACTCGGACTGGATGTACCACGCACGCTCACGACAAACGACCCCGATACCGTCCGCGACTTCGCCAGAAACTGCGAGAGCGGAATGGTAACCAAGATGCTATCGTCCTTCGCGATCTTCGAAGAAGGAAAAGAACTCGTCGTGTTTACCAACCGAGTAAAGCTGGAAGACCTCGACGACCTCTCCGGACTGAAACTCTGCCCCGCTACTTTTCAGGAGTTGCTCCCCAAGTCGCTCGAGATTCGTGCCACCGTAGTTGGCGAGCGCGTGCTGGCTGCGTCGATCGACTCACAAGCCTTCACTCGCGCCACTCACGACTGGCGCCGCGACGGCGCTCGCATGCTCGAACACTGGCAGCCTTATCAACTCCCTGTCGACGTCGAACAAAAACTCCTGCGCTTGATGGATTACTTCTGCCTGAACTACGGCGCCATCGACATCATCCTGACACCCGCCGGAAAGCACGTCTTTGTCGAAGTCAATCCCTGCGGCGAATTCTTCTGGCTCGAAAGATCTCCCGGCCTACCCATCTCCGACGCGATCGCCGACGTTCTCGTCGGTCACTCCCGTCGCCGTCAAACGTAAAGAGCAAAATTCAACCAGAACAATTCCTCCACACGTTATTCGTGCACACTCGGCCTTCACTCAGTGCGATCCATCGCCACGCAACGACATACAACATCCACCTGACTCACGCCTACACGATCAACCCGACCCTCTAACACCATCCATCCGGACCTTAAAACTTTAGCAATTTGGATCGACCGAAGCTTCGGATTGGCGACTTACATTTATTTGTAGGTCGTGAAAAATACTGACTCTCCTCTCAATCAACACTGAGGCACTCTTCACACTCATCGCTACAAGACTAACCATCTTAAACTCCAACGTTTCGTATGTTTTCCTGCTGGCACCTTCATTGCCTTTGCACTAAACACCCCCGCATTTACACGTGCAGTCTCCCCGCGACACCCGATCCTCGTGCGCACGAGAGAAGTAGCAATGCAAGGAGGCATTTCAAATCATGGCTAGACCGTGGTCCTTATTATTTGCCATCTGCCTCGCTCTTACGGCAGGTAGCGTTCTCGCACAAGACGTTCAAACTAAAGGCTTCATCGGCGGCACCATTACCGATGCTGCCGGCGCAGCAGTCCCCGGAGCCACCGTAACCGTGACCGGACAGACCGGCACGCGAACGGCGACCACCAATGAGGACGGCATTTTCAGGATCGAGAACCTCGAACCCGGCACTTACAACGTGCGTGTTGAGCAAACCGGTTTCAAGAGCGCGCTCGCAAACAACGTGACTGTTAACGTCGGTCGCGAATCAACACTGAATCTGAAACTGGAGCCGGGCGAAATCACCGCAACTGTCGACGTCACCGCCACCGTTGGCGGTATCGATCAACAAAGCACCGCCGCCGGTCAAAACCTCAATGACCAGCTCTTTCAGAACGTTCCGGTTCAACGACAGGTATCGAGCCTGTTCTACCTCTCACCAGGCGCGACTGATAGCATCAACGGCGGACGCGATAACCCGTCGATCGCCGGCGGTTCCGCACTCGACAATCTCTACATCGCCGACGGCGTGAACATTACCAATTCGGCGTTTGGCGGAATCGGCACGTTCTCCCGTTCGTATGGCGCTCTCGGGACCGGCATCAACACGTCGTTCATCAAGGAAGTTCAGGTGAAGACTGGCGGGTTCGAACCACAGTACGGACAGTCGATTGGCGGCATTGTCAACATCATCACGCAATCAGGCGGCAATGAGTATCACGGGTCGATATACGGCTTCGCACGGCCAAGCTCGTTTGAAGCCACTCGCCGCCAGGCTGACGACTTCCGCACCAACAAGCAGGGCCAGTTACTCCACGAAGAAAACTATGACGTGGGCGCTGACGTCGGTGGCTATGTGCCCGGCCTGCGTAACAAACTGTTCTTCTTTGGCTCATTCAATCCAACCGTTCGTCGCGAGGTCGTCACAGGCGTCCGCGCCAACGAAAACGACATCGCCAACGGCAACGAATCGATCGTCAATTCCGGCCTGTTCCTTCAGCGTGGTGAGTTCGCACGACGATATCGAACTTACAACTACGCTGGAAAACTCGACTGGGTAATCAACCCGAATCATCAGGTGACATTCTCGATATTCGGCGATCCGACACAAACGAACCTCTCTTCGTTTGCGTTTCTGAATGTCGACAACACGACAGCCGACAGCGTTCTCGAGTACGGCACACGCAACCTCGCGTTTCGTTATAACGGCTCTTTCTCTCCAACCTGGACTCTCAATTCAAACTTCAGTCAGGGCAGGAGCACGTTCGACGAAACCGGCTTTGCCGATATAAATCAGATTGCTATTCGCAATCCAATTGATCCGATTCGTGGAAACTACAACGCAGTCGGACGCGGGTTTTTTGAACCAACTGAAAGCACAAACTGGAAGTGGGACATCAACACGGCGAAGATCTGGAACCACTGGGGTCAACACACGTTCGGCCTCGGTTACACCTATCAACGTTCGCTCTACTCCGGCAGCCGCGAGCGCAGCGGACCGCGCTATCCGATTCCAGGCACGAACGCCATCGGCACGCCCGCGGACGAACTCGGCATTCC
>DATJKO010000682.1:0-10303 GCA_035491355.1 Pyrinomonadaceae bacterium | reverse complement strand
GTTGACGATCGATGAGGTCGCCGTGGATCACCCGCGAGTGAAATTCGTGATTGCCCACTGCGGCAACCCCTGGATCGAGTCTGCTGCCGAAGTCACATACAAGAACGCGAACGTTTACATGGAGTGTTCGGCGATGCTGATCGGCAACCTCGATCAAATGCCCCCCGAGAAGGTCGATACTTACGTGACGAAGCCGCTCGCGTGGGTCTTCGGCTATCTGGAAGACCCGCGCAAGCTCATGTTCGGAACCGATTGGCCATTGACGGCGATGAAACCGTATCTCGAAGCTTACAAGAAGGCGATTCCGAAGGAGCATTGGAAGGCTGTGTTCCACGACAACGCCGTGCGAGTGTTCAAGTTTCCCGGCTGGAAAGATGTGAAGTGAATCCTCCGTCTGCAATGACATTGACGACGAGAGATCGCCGAATTGTCATCCGCTTTTGAACGTCAATATGCGGTCTCAGAATGTTGAGTGAGCAACGCTTGAACGTCTTGCAACGTGCATTGCAACCAGCATTGACAATCGAACAAGCGAGGAGTAACTTGTCGGGCAAGCACCTTTTACCGGCGTTGCCGGGAGGATTAATGAGAGAGGTTTTGAAACGCCGATGGCAAGGATGTAACACCTCATGTCGTGGTGCTGGATCATCCGCGTTAGCTGTGAGAGCAAACGACAAATGAAACAAAGAGCCCCTCGGTTATGCTAGGTAACCGAGGGGCTTCGTTGACAACAGAATCCTCCGCTGCGTTTCCGTCGGCCGAGGATGCGTCGCCAGACAGCCCGCATTCTAAACCCAAACACAGCGGAGGCACAACCTTTACACCCTTGAAGGGTGACGTGTCTCTTCTCATCACCTCCCTCACCGGATTCCGCTACAATGTGCGCAAAATCTGTGTCTGTGAGCACGGATCGAAAAGATGCCGGTCGCTATCGCCATCCGTAATCTGAGTAAGCTTTATCCGGGAGCGTTTGAACTGCGGACGCTGCTGGGCCGCGCTCCGCGAAAGCGGTCCGTGCAGGCATTGCACGACGTCTCCTTCGACGTAAACGAAGGCGAGATCTTCGGACTTATCGGACCAAACGGCGCCGGCAAAACAACGCTGACGAAGATCATCGCCACATTGGTTCAGCCGACGACGGGTAGCGTTACTGTCAAAGGTTTCGACAGCGTCGCGCAGTCCGCCGAGTTACGTAAACTGATTGGACTCGCTGCCGCCGAAGAACGCAGCTTCTACTGGCGGTTGACCGTCGAGCAGAACCTGATGTTCTTCGCGCGGCTGTACAGCATTCCCGCGCGAAAGGCCCAAGCGGCCATTGGTGAATTGCTGGCGCTACTCGATCTCGAGGAGTCTGCCCGCAAGCGTTTTGGCGAACTCTCTACCGGAAACAAACAGCGCATGGCGATCGCCCGCGCACTGCTCAATAAACCACCGATCCTCTTACTGGACGAACCGACAAGGTCACTCGACCCGCTTGCCGCCGCGCGCATGCGATCGTTCATCGGCTCACTCGCCACGGGAGATCCACCGGTCACGATCCTGCTCACGTCGCACAATCTGAACGAAATCGAGGAACTGTGTGAGCGCATTGCGATCATCAGTCACGGCCGCATTCGTGAACTCGATACTCCTGACCGCATTCGCGCTTTGCACAAGGCGCGCGAACGTGTACGACTCGTTCTTGAAGGAATATCGATCGAGCACGCGGTGAATGTGGTTGCGGCGGCCCTGGCCGATGCGGAAGTATCGCAGGAAGGATCAAGAACAGTCGTTTCGTTCTGGCGTGAAGTGGGCGACGAGCGGCTCGATCACGGCTTGCGTGCGATTCTGGCAAACGGCACTCGCGTCGTTGCCTGTGAGACTCAGCGCGCATCGCTGTTGGAAGTGTTGGAGGCTTACGAACGCGAAGAGGCGATTAACCGCAACGGACACCCATGAAATCGATTGTTGCATTGTTGGGCCGCATGAGGGCCTTTGTGATTCGCGACTTCCAACTCGCGATCAGTTATCGACTCGCGTTTTTCCTCCGCGTGCTGACGATCCTGATTGTCGTAACGATCGCTTACTACGTCTCGCGCATATTCCTGGGCAAAGCGGAGTTGTTCACTAACTGGCATGACCCGCTGGCTGCCTGGATCACCGGACTCGCGGTCTTGAACTACTTCATGACTAATTTCTCGAGTCTTGCAAACGCGATTCGCTCGGAGCAGTTGCAGGGAACGCTGGAGAGTGTGTTGATGACCCCGATCAGTGTTCCCGGTCTGATCGTCGCCAGCTCGACGCTCGATTTCATCGAGGCGACGCTTTACTCCTCGCTCTATCTCGTGTTTGGCGCCGTCTTCTTTGGCGTAACTTACCAGGGAAGTTACCTGCTCGCGTTTATAATTCTGATTCTGACGACGATGGTGTTCGCGTCGTTGGGAATCCTGTCAGCGAGTTTTGCGATGGTGTTCAAGAAGGGCGATCCGATCGCGGTACTGCTCGGCACCGGGACTGCCGTTTTCTCTGGCGTCTTTTTCCCGCCGCAGTTGTTGCCCTCTGCCATGCGAGCGGTTTCCAGGATCCTGCCGGCAACCTACGGTCTCGCCGCGATTCGCGGTGTGCTGATCGAAAACAACGGTCTCAACGAGGCGCGTGGTCCGATCATCACGCTGCTCTCGTTTCTTGTCGTTCTGCTTCCAGTCTCGCTTTGGGTTTTCTCTCGCGCCGTGCGTCGCGCTAAACGTGAGGGCAGCCTGATCCAATATTAGCCCGATCCTATACTGACTAGCGTCTAATTGCGCGACGTCTCGGGCTTCACGGGCACATACTTTTCGAACCACTCGACGTTGGCCTTCATCGCCGCCAATTGCATCTTCGGCTCGTTCGGACCGTGCGGCTGGCGTGGCAGCACGAGCATTCGCGTCGGCACGCCCTGCGCCTTCAGCGCATTGTAGAACTCGTAGCCCTGCGAAATCGGAACGCGGACGTCAGCGTCACCGTGTTGAATCATCGTCGGCGTGCTCACGCCTTTCACATTGAACATCGGCGAGTGCTTTTGGTAGAGGTCGATTGCGTCCCATGATTGACCGCCGAAATAGTCAGGCACGAATGACGGAATGTCGGCGGTGCCGTTGAAGCTCATCAGGTTCGTTACGGGCGCGCCCGCCGAAGCGGCTTTGAAACGTTTCGTTTGGGTGACGATCCACGAGGTCATAAAACCGCCATAACTCCAGCCCATCACACCCAGCCGCTCGGGATCCGCCACGCCCATCGCGATGACCTGGTCCACACCCGCCATCAAATCCTGGTAGTCGCCCATACCCCAATCCTTGACGTTCGCGCGACGAAACTCCGTCCCGTAACCACTCGAGCCACGCGGATTCGGACGCAGGATCGCATAACCGTGGGCCGCGAAGGTCGCGAGCGGATAAGCGCCACGGCCGCCGAGGAACGTTTGTTGAAACACTCCTGCTGGTCCACCGTGTACGTTGAGGATCAACGGCACGCGCTGACCGGCTTGATAACCAACGGGATACGTCAGCAGCCCTTCGATCTCTTTTCCGTCTTTTGATTTCCAGCGAATGACTTCGGTGCGACCCACGGCCGGGAGTTTCAGGTCCGCGTTCACACGAGTGATCTGAATCGGCGTGAAGTCAGTAACGGAGGCAATAAACACATCACCCGGTGTGTCGGAAGTCTGACGCACAAAGCCAAACGTCGTTCCGGATTGATTCAAACTGAAAACGCCGTAAACGGCGGGCGTGGTCTTGACTTCGTCGATACGATTGGCCGCAACGTCGACGACGTACATCTGCGAGCCGGTACCTTTCGGCTCAACAAAGTAGATGCGCTTGCCGTCAGGAGACCAACCGGCGATGCCAGGGGACGCGTCGAACGACATCGCCACGCTCTTCGGGGCGCCGCCGTTCGCGGGAAAGATCTGGATGTTGCCACTCTGCGCCCAGCGCGGTGGATTGTCGCTGACGAGCACCGCGATCGATTTTCCATCGGGCGAGTACAGCGGTGAACTTTCGGCCGCGGGTGTGTTCGCTATTGGCATCACTTTACCCGTTGCGACTTCGACAACCGATATATCCGACGTGGTCCAGTCGTTCGCGAGCGGTGTCTTCGTGTGACCAAAGGCGATGCGCGAGCCGTCGGCAGACCAGTCAAAGTCGTCAACGTTGTAGTTGTCGGCGGTGAGTTTGCGCGGTTCGCGTTTGCCGTTCGCATCTTTCTGTACGGGCATCACGTACAGGCGCGACATCTTGATGTTTTCATCGACCCAACGAAAATCGTTTTTCGCCTTGTCGTTTTTCTCTTCGTCTTCAGTCTTCGCGTCGGCCATGCGGAAGGCGATGGAGCGTCCATCGGGGGACCAGCCGAAGTTAGTGACGCCGGTCTTCACGTCAGTCAGCGGCTCAGCCTCACCACCGTTCAGACTCAGGAGATAGATGTTGTTCTTGTTGTCCTTGCGGTTTGACGTAAACGCGATCCAGTTACCGTCCGGCGACCATTTCGGGTTGCCTGACGACTTGTCGCCGAAGGTGAGTTGCACGCTGCGGGGAAGTGTCGATGATGGTGTCTTCTCATCGATTATAGCCATCCAGATTTGCGTGACGAACTCGCTCTTGTCGGCCGTCATCACTGCCTCCGACACCGTGTAGAGCACTCTTTTACCGTCCGGCGAAACGCGCGGCGCGCCGGCCGCTTTAAGTTTGACCTGCAACTCGGGAGACCATTCGACGGTTGTTTGAGCAAAGGCAGCGCCGGCGAAAACGACGATGAGAAGGGAAGTGACGAAAAGGGATCTCATGACAATTCTCCTGATTGGAAAGGGCTGATTCGGTCGCGAAAGTTTGGGGAAGTTTTACTAACGCGCGGAGGGAAAGTCAATGATTAGATGAGCGATGAGCTTCGTATTAATCGCCGTGATAGCCGATATACCAATTCCTGGATCACTATCTTGAACTACGGAGACGAGGGTTTCGGATCCGGCTTGATCTCAGTAATAATTCCGCCCTCGTATTCCTTGCGATACTGGTCCAGCTCCGCCGCTAGTTTCGGATCGAGTTTTCGGAGTTTGGCGAGTTCGAGGTCCAGTTTCTTGTTAAGCCTGTCGTTGTAGCTCGCAATCTCGATATAGGCCTTCACCAGTGCATGTTGTGCGCGCGGGTAGCCAGGCTGAATTGTGAGTGCTTTCTTGATAAGAACGATTGCGCGGTTCTGGCGACCGTCAATCACCCATGATTCACCGTCCATCACAGCGAGACCCAGGTCAACCAGCGCGTCAGGATCGTTGGGTTTAGTCTTGATTGCCTCCTGGGCGCGTCGCAGGTTCTCAGCGCGAGTGAGCAGCGCGATAAACGTCGGTCTTATGTGATCGTCGTCGGAGGTCCTGCCTTCCCAGAGTTCGCGAGCCTCTTTAATCCGGTCCTGCTGGACCAGCATACGACCCAGGGCGAAACGCCCTGACATACGTTTCGGATCGGCCAACATCCCTTCGCGATACACAGCTTCCGCCTCTTTCGGCTGCTTCGCTTCGTTCAGAACGTAGCCGAGATCATTGTAAGCAGCGACGAGTTGTGGATTGATCCGGATCGCCGTCCGCAGCGCGGCGATCGCTTCGGCGCGGTTTTCCGGCCGATCCTTCAGTAACCATCCGACCATCCCTTGCGCTTCGGCGAACTTGGGATCGAGCGCCACTGCCTTCCTTGCACCCGCTATCGCGGCCTCAGTATCCATGCGATAGAAATCGACCTGTGCCTTCAGCAGGTAGATTTGCTTCTCGTTGGGTTCGAGTTTGATCGCCTGCGCGTAAGATTGCGACGCGAGATCGAGATTTCGGTGCGCGCTGTAAATGTAACCAACCACCACGTGCGCGCGATAGTTATTGGGACTGATCGACAGCAACTCCTTGCCCTTTGCCAGGGCTTCGTCAAACTTGCCTTGCTCGGACAACTCGAGGGCGGTCCGTAAGAGATCCTCCCCCTGCGCCGACAGTTCCTTTGACTGTGCAACTGCAATAGCGAAACAAAGATGTAGAGCGAACAGAATTGCCAAGGAGCGTTGCAGAAAGAACATGGTTTTTTCTATCACGAATCTTGCGGCACTGTCGAACGAGGGATACTGGCCTACTTCAAAACCCTGCTCTGCGTATCTCTGCGTTCCTCTGCGCCTCAGCGGTAATGTGGAGTAAAAGCAGCAAAACCGCAGATTCGCAGAGGAACGCAGACGTACACAGAGTTGAAATTCGGACAACACCCGAACGATGGCTGTCCTAGCGTGGCGGCGCTATCTAAACTACAATGCCACCTTCGCTGGAACCTCGATGTGCTTCCTCGGATAGGTGTTTTGTCGCTTCCCGCGCGTAAAACAATTGGCCGCTATGAGATCTGCTCCCAGCTCGGCGCGGGTGGGATGGGTGAGGTTTATCTCGCCAACGACACGAAACTCGATCGTAAAGTGGCGCTGAAAATTCTGCCCGCCGAAGTGGTCGACGCGAAGTCTCCCAACGCAAACGATCGCGTGCGCCGTTTCATTCAGGAAGCAAAAGCGGCTTCCGCACTCAATCACCCAAACATCCTGACCATCTACGAAATCGACGAGATTGATTCGGAACACTTTATCGCGACGGAGTTCGTGGACGGTTATACGTTGCGCGACCGGATCAGAAAAGGACCACTCGATCCGCGTGACGCGCTCGACATCGGCATTCAGATCGCCGGCGCACTGTGCGCGACTCACGGCGTCGGCATCATCCATCGCGACATCAAGCCTGACAACGTCATGCTCCGGCACGACGGGATCGTTAAGGTGCTCGATTTCGGGTTGGCCAAGTTAACCACCGACCGGCCAACGTCGGCTGAGACCGATTCAATGGCGCCCACCCAACACTTCTTCAAGACTGAAGTCGGCGTCGTGATGGGCACGGCACAATACATGTCGCCCGAACAAGCGCGCGGGCAGGAAGTCGATCAGCGCACGGACATCTGGAGTTTGGGTTGTGTGCTCTACGAGATGATCACGGGACATCAGCCGTTCCATGCGGCGACGGCGGTCGACGTAATGTCAGGCATTCTGGCTCGCGAACCGAGTTCGTTGTTGCCACATCTGCCGGATGGATCGCGTGATTACGATCGTGTTGTCTCCAGAGCGTTGCGCAAAGATCGCGAGGAACGTTATCAAACCGCCAAAGATCTCCTGATTGACTTGAAAGATCTTCGACGCGATCTCGATACGCTGTCGCAAAGAGTCTCAACCTCATCATCAAGCGCAGCGGTGTCGAGCGAAGTTCCTGCCGTTCCTGAAAAGTCGATTGCTGTTCTTTATTTCGAGAGCATGAACCCGGGCGATGAGAGTGATTACTTCTGCGCCGGTATTACCGAAGACATCATCACCGATCTTTCGAAGCTCAAGGAGCTCAAAGTCGTCTCCCGCGCTGACGTGATTCCATTCCGTAAGAAAGAAGTGAACACGCGGCAGGTCGGTGAAGCTTTGCGGGTGAACTACATTCTGGAAGGAAGTGTTCGAACCGCGGGCAATCGTATCCGCATCAATGCGCAGCTGATTAACGTGCGCGACGGTTATCATCTCTGGGCCGAGCGTTTCGATCGCCTCGTGGAAGACATTTTCGATCTGCAAAACGAAGTCTCACAGAAGATCGTCGACGCTTTGAAAATCTCGCTCACCGATTCCGAACGCCAACTGTTGACGCAAAAGCCCACCGACGATCTGCGGGCGTACGACTTCTACATGCGTGGCCGCGATCTGCTGTCCCTGAAGGGCAGACGGAACACCGAGAGCGCGATCGAGATGTTTCAAAACGCCGTCACGATCGATCCGAACTTTGCTTCGTCGTACGCCGGACTTGCTGAGGCATATTCGTCGATGTACGAGTGGTACGACGGCAACTCGACGTGGCTGAGCGCGGCGATCGAAACAAACCAGAAGGCCTTGGCATTGGAACCGACGTCTTTGGACGCGCAGTTTGGTATCGCGATGGTCTATTTCCATCATCGCCGTTTCGCTGAATCGCAACGCGCAATCGAAGCGATCCTGAAAGAGAACTCCGAGTTTTATCCGGGTTACCTGCGGCTGGGAATGATCGCCGAGTTGCAAAACGACCTCGAAGGCGCTTTGAAACGCTACCGCCGCGCCGCGAAGTTGAAGCCTTACGATGAAGACGCCTGGCGTTATGTCGCCGGCGCCCACCGTAAGCTGGGTAACATCGACTCCGCCAACAAAGCAGCGTTGAAAGTGCTCGAGATCACGTCGCGAAAACTCGAAGCCAGTCTCGACGACATCATCGTCATGAGTCGTCTGGCTGAAGCCTATGCGCGCTTTGGCGGCAGGGAAGAGGCGAATGCAACGCTCAAACGCGTGCTGGAGATGGAACCGAACGACGCTCTCGTTCTTTATAACTGCGCCTGCGCTTATGCACTGCTTGATGAGAAAGAGTCAGCGATGGTTCTCCTGCGTCGTGCTTATGAGTGTGGTTTCCGCACCGTCGGTCACTGGGCGAAGACGGACACTGCCTTCGAATCGCTGAGCGACAACAAAGACTTCCAGCGATTGTTACCAGAACTCCACTAAAATACGCGTTAATAGAAATAGGGGCGCTAATAGTCACACAAGGGAGAAAAGCAATGCCAAAGTACGTGATTGAGCGGGTGGTACCCGGCGCGAGCAAGATGACGCCGTTGGAACTGAAGACAATGTCGCAGCGGTCGTGCAATGTCCTTAACGAACTCGGACCGCAGATTCAATGGATTCATAGCTACGTCACCGATAACAAGATCTATTGCCTTTACCTGGCACCAAACGAGGAGCTCGTGCGCGAGCACGCTCGTCTCGGCGGGTTTCCGGCAAACCACGTCGCGCAAGTGAAAACGGTGATCGATCCGACGACGTCGGAAGAGTAAGATTTAGACTCGATTTGAGTGAAGAAAAAGGGTTGACGGCGTTCGAAACCGTCAACCCTTTTTGTCTAGTAAGGGATTAAGAGTTAGTGGTTTTTTGCGGCCGCACTCTGAATCGCGCCCTTTTGCACGCCCGAGATCAGACCGTCAGCAACCCACTGATTAGTCAGGTTCGCCACTGCGGAGACGTAATCGCCGTGGTTCACCGCCGGATCTTTCAAGTCGGTTAGCAGATCGGACATCGTGCAACCGTTCGGGAACAGAGTGTTGGGCACGCCGGTGTTGATCCCGCCGATGATAATCGTGGCCGACGTGTCGGAATTCGGATTGCAGTCCTCATCGTCCACGACGCCGTCACCGTCAGCATCCGGGAAGGTCCAACCAATGTCACGTAGCAGTTCGAACGTCAGATCGTCGGGCGCTTTCACCTTGTGAGTGAGGTCGCCGTTGATGGCCGGCTCCATGAGCAGGTTACGAATCGCGACCGTATCATAGTGCGAAATGGACGAGCCTCCGATCACCGGGAACGGTGCAAATACGCGCACGCGACCTAATTCATCAGCCCCGGCGCGGATGCCGTTGTTGATACCCATGCTGGCGCCAACGGTACCGACTAGTGCGGCAACGATGTCAGTTCCATCAGTGCGTCTGAGACTCACCGCTGGAATCGTCACGAAGGCGCCGTTAATGCCATCGTCGGCCATTCCCGGCGGACCCGCCGCAGCGTTCGCCGCGTTGTTGTAGATTATCGCCGCGATCGCGCCGGCATTCGTCGCGTTCCTCGCCTTCACCGCAAAGCCGCAGAGGCCGCGTTCAATCAACGCAATCTTGCCGGCTATCGCGGCGGCGTTCGCAAACGGTGAACAGCCGTCGGTTGTTGTTCCTCCTGCTTCAGCAACGTCGACTGCCGCTAGGACATTTCCGGAGACAGTCGAACTGGCTACGGTTGGCCCAAACGCCGCGCCGCCAAACTGCACGACGCCGGCGATGTTCGCGGGGGTTGTTACCCGCACTTCCAAAGAGCCAAGCGAGAGCACACTCGGCACACCTGCCGTAACGAAGCTGCCTGCCCATACCGTGCGTCCCCACCGAGTCGCTGAAGCAACGCGTTGAGCGTTAGTCATCTGCGGCCAGAAGAGATTCAGAGTCTGATCAAACAGCTTGCTGTTGTACTGGTCGGGCAAGCCGGAGAACAACGCGCCGTTCCCAAGGTTCGCCAATTGGCTGAATCCGAGGCCGTGGGCAAACTCGTGCAGGAGCACCGCGACGAGGTCCGGTTGTGCGCCGTGATTGTTGTCGAGTCCGAGGTAGAAATTGAAGGTGCTGCTGAAATTGGCGGTGATGTCGTCGTTAGCGGGTAGCAGATCGACGCCGGCCAGCTTGTTTGCCAGGGCGATGTG
>DATJKO010000681.1:0-7075 GCA_035491355.1 Pyrinomonadaceae bacterium | reverse complement strand
TGCTGATACGAACGCGTCCGCTCTCGATCAGGTACATAGCGTCGCCGCGATCGCCCTTACTGAACAGGCGCGTGTTCTGCGGCACGACTTCCTCCGAAAGCAGATTGCGCAACTCCGCGGCGGCGGCGTCGTCCAGCGATGCAAACAGCGGCACCGATCGCAGGGCCTCGAGCGTCATTTGGCTGGCTGGGTTAGACATTAGATCCTCCAAAAATAATTTCGAATTTCGAAATTTCGAAATTTCTTCAAACCACCCTTCCGTCTTTCATGAAAACAATGCGATCGGCGAACGTCTTCGCCAGTTCATGATCGTGCGTGACCATCAGAATCGTGAGCGCATCACGGCTGACCATGTCGCGCAGCAGGCCCAACAGCTCGTGCGCGCGAATCGAGTCGAGGTTGCCGGTCGGCTCGTCGGCCAGCAAGACTTTCGGGTTGTTTGCCAGCGCGCGCGCGATCGCGACGCGTTGCTGTTCGCCACCGGAGAGTTCCGACGGTTTGTGCGTCAGACGATCGCCGAGACCAACACGCGCCAACAGTTCGCTCGATCGCGTGCGCCGTTGCTGCCCACGCAAACCGCCAAACGCGAGCGCCAGCGACACGTTCTCACGCGCCGTCATCGTCGGAATCAGGTTGAAGTTCTGGAAGATCATGCCGACGGAGTAGCGCCGGTAATGGGCCATCTGCTTTTTGGAGAATGGTCCCAGCGGCTTGGACGCGAAGAACACTTCGCCTTTGGTTGGGTGATCGAGGCCGCCCAGCATGTTCAGCAGCGTCGACTTGCCCGAACCCGACGTTCCCTGGATGGCGACGAACTCGCCCTCTCGGATCTCCAGCGAAATGTTGTCGAGTGCAGCCACGCTGTTGCTGCCCATTTGATAGATTTTGGAAACTTCCTGCGCGGATAGTATCGGTGTCATTCAGGTTTTCGAACTTACTCTCCACAACTCGAAGCGCTCGTCTTCAAATCCCTTCAGCGCCATATCGAACTCTACTGCCGACAAACGTTCCGCCGCGATCAAGTTGCGGACTTTAGCATCGTCGTAGACCGCGCGTGAGATTATCACGTCGGAACCGGTTGAAAGTCCTTCGAGACGCGCAGCCATGTTGACTGTGGAACCAAAATAGTCGAGGCGATCGTTCAACGTCACCGCGATGCATGGTCCCGTGTGCAGTCCGGCTTTCAGCGTCAGCGGCATTGTTCCTTCAGGCGGATCGGCGAGCTGTCGTTGTGCTTCGACCATCGCCGCAACGGCATCGGCCGCACTGCGAAACACAGCCATCACCGCGTCGCCGATCGTCTTCACTATCGCGCCGTCGTGTTCCGTGATCGACTGGCGCAAAACGTCGAAATGGTTCATCACGCGGCCGAACGCCGTCGCGTCGCCAATTTCGCGATACAGTTGCGTCGAGTTGCGCAGGTCAGTAAAGAGGACGGTCAATGTACCTACCGAGATCTGTTCGCCTGGACGCAACGCTTCACTGGAAAACAGATCGCGAAACATTTGTAAGGCCGTCACCTCGGCGGCGGTGGTGGCTTGATCGGTCCAGGCCATGCGCTCGAGCATCACGAGTTGTTCCGCCTCACTCTGATTCTCGAGTGTCAGCGAAAACGTTTCCGCAACGCGCAACGGTTCGTGACTCCAACCCTGCTTCGACACCACGACATGCGCCGAGCTCTCTCCTTCCGAAGAAACATCGACGTCCTGCGAACCCGGCAACTCAATCGCGCGCAGCCGATACCGCCCTTCCTCGAGCGGTAACGTCAACTCTCGCTTGTCGCCGGCGGGCAGAAGTTGCTGCGCGACAACGTGCGGCGTCAGTTCCGGACTGCCCACGCAATACGACTGCACTTCCACACGCCGCACCGCCGGGTTAGGACGAAACGTCAACTCGACATAGCGATCGAAATCGACGGTGAAATCGATCTTGCAAGCGTCGCAGTGTGAGTGTGGGTCGATGTCTTTCAGCGAGAGCGGGGATTCCTGTGGTCCACGACAAAGCGGGCACAGCAGGTCCCATTGAAAATCAAGCAAGCCCACTCGCGTCGCCCGCAGACACATCTCGAGCACGAGCCGGCGCGGCTCACGCCAGGTGTCGGCCAGTCTGTACGCGCGAATCCGACTGACGTCGAAGTCGTCAGCATGCTCGATAAACTCTGCGAGCCGATCCGCAATCGATCGCTTCTGCTCGACGCCGTCCGTGTCGTCGATCGATTCGATCAGCTTCTGATGCAGCGCTTGCAACCGAGCATGATCGAAAGACGAAAGCGAGGTGTCGGCCTCGCGAGGGACTATTCCGGCGCTGGTGACCGCCGACTTGTCATACTCTCGAACCGCTTTGCGAAATCGTGGCTCAACAAAGAATTTGACTTGTGACGGTATGGCGATCTGGCCCAGCAGATTGCGCGGCATAGCCCACAGTTCGTAGGTGAGATGGGTGCCGCCTTCAGGGTTCTCGTTGAGTTCGGCGCGCACGCGCAAACGGGCCATCGGTCCCCTGTTGTAGACACGCTCGATGCCGAACCGCACCGGTTTGACCCACTCAAATGGTTGCTCTTCCCACTCGACCGGCATGCCATAAATCGACAAGCGAATCTTGCGACGCGCATTCGGCCGGGGCGGCTCGTCCTTCTCTACGTCGATCTTGGGAACGCCTGTGTCGCGGTTGAACCGGTTGGTGTCCGCAATAAACGGCCAGAGCCGCTCGGGGCTCGATTTGAGATCAAACTGCCATCGAAAATGAAACTCGCGATTACTCATTTTAGATCTGAGATCTCAGATCTGAGATCTCAGACCTCTTTGTACTCGGAGTCCACGTCTTCGTGAGAAAGCGCGACGCGGTAGTTCTTCGACTGTAGTTGTTTGGTGATCAGCAGATCGTCTTTGGTCTTGAGGAGATCTGCGCGACTGTAAACTGAGAGTTCGAAATTGTAGCCATGCGTAATCGCGTCTTTCGGACATGCCTCGACGCAGTAGCCGCAAAAAATGCAACGACCGTAATCGATGTTGTAGACCGCGGCGTAACGTTCATCGACACCCGTGCGCTGCTCGGGCGGACGCGGATCGTCTGCCGCAACGATGTAGATGCACTCGGACGGACACGCCGCCGCGCACAGGTAACACGCGACGCACTTTTCGCGGCCTAACTCGTCAACGTGCAACAGGTGCTGCCCGCGATAACGCGGCTGCAAGGTCACCGGATCGTCAGGGTACTCGACGGTCCATTTGCGTTTCGGGATATAGGACAACGTGACGCCCATACCCTGGATGATTGCTTTCGTCGATTCGATTACGTCAGTAATAATTGACATATGTTTCAGCTTACTCTCTTTTCTTCACATCGGATCCGATGGCCTGCCAGCGTCCCTTGCGCCAGACATACTTGTCGACGAACTGAAGCGGGAGTTGTTGCCCCCCACCGAAAAGCGTGAGGTTTCCGCTCAGGGTCGCGCGATTTCCCGACAGTTGAACTTTCAGATCGGAAAACTCCCATCGCTCGATGTTCACATCACGCTCGATCGAATTGAGATAGTCGCGCTTACCCTGAAGCCCGCCCTCTGAATACGAGCCGACAAAGTCGTCCGCGAGAATTCGTTCGAGCGCCTTCTTGTCCGCATTTATGTTCGCGGCTTCCCACTCGTTCTCTAAGTCCAACAACTGTGCCTTGACCTGCTCAGCGTCTGTCGGCGGCGGAGCGTCGACGTTCTCCGATTCATCCGTCGTGGCGACCGGTGGCGGAGCTTGACGAGAACCCGTCATGCGCGTACCGAAGATCGCGAGAGCGATCGTTAATCCGACCGCGCCGAGAACAAACGCGCCCAGGAGACCAACAATCCATACCCTCGCTCGTCGCTGGCCTTGCGGAGTCGCCGTCCGCGGCGGAACGTACGCACTTGGCGGACGATACGGCGCGTCGTCAACCTCGGTCGTTAACGGAGTGCCATCGTCATTGCAGAAACTCAGGGTCGGATCCGTGTACGTCCGATTGCAGGTACGGCAACGCTTCATTCGCGAGGATTCTAAACCACCGCGCAGTCTCACCCAAATCTGATCGAGAAGAGCAACGCGAGGATGCTAAAAATGAAGAAAGCCAGATTGATGCCGCCCATGATTATTCCGGCGATTGCCAGAGCGCGGCCAGTTGGGTTCGGCGCCTGTCGAATCTGTGTGAGCGCGATGATGCCCAGGATTACAGCCAGTATTCCCGGAATTGGTATCGCACAAACGAGGCCGAACATTACGCCGATAAGACCGAACACCAACGAAACGATGGCTGCGGGCGGGGGTGCCGGTCGGTACGCCGGCTGCGGCGGAGGAGGCGGCGGCATCCATGGACGCTCCGCACCACGCTGTGACGGTTGTTCCCACGGACGCGCCATCGGCTCGCGTTCGTCTGGCGCTATCCAACCGCTACCCGGCGGCGGATCGCGCGGCAGCCATTGCGTCGCGCTTTCCGACGCATCGTCGACTTTCGTCTCGCGAATCTTCGGGTTCCAGTTGGGATCTGCGGCCGGCGTGAGATCTTCCTGCAACAGGCTGCCGTCGTCCGTGCAGAAAGTAAGCCAGACTTCGGAGTACTGTCTGTGGCACTGAGGGCAGTACTTCATCAGCGGAGCCTACACCAGTTCGAGACGGCTGAAGAAATAGGAGACTTCGATGGCGGCGTTCTCGTCTGAGTCGGAGCCGTGGACCGCGTTCTCGCCGAGCGAGCCGCCGAACTCTTTGCGGAGCGTGCCTTCGTCGGCTTTCGCCGGATCGGTGGCACCCATCAAGTCGCGCCATGATTTGACGGCTGACTCTTTTTCGAGGGCCATGACGACGCAGGGTCCGCTCGACATGAACTCAACGAGGCCCGCGAAGAACGGTCGCTCGCGGTGAACGGCGTAGAAGCCTTCGCCCTGCTTCTGTGTCATGTGAATGAGTTTCAGTCCGCGGATTTTGAATCCGTTGTCGAGAATTCGCTGAATGATCGATCCTGTGTGACCCGCGCGTACTGCGTCGGGTTTGATGATTCCGAATGTTAAGTTTGACATTTATGGTTGTGGTTTGGGTTTTGTGCTTTGAACTTTGTGCTTTGAACTTTGTTCTTTGTACTTTGTGCTTTGCTCGCCCGGGTAACCAGTTAATGACGGCCGAGCACACCGCCTAAGAACAAAGTACAAAGTACAAAGTTCAAAGTACAAAGCTCCCCTCTAAAGCGCTTCCTTCATCGCTTTGCCAATATCAGCAGGCGACTTCACAACGTGAATACCAGCATCTGCAAGCGCCTTCATCTTTTCCGCCGCCGTGCCTTTGCCGCCGGCGATGATCGCGCCTGCGTGGCCCATACGTCTTCCGGGCGGCGCTGTTTGTCCGGCGATAAACGCGACAATCGGCTTCGTCACATTCGCTTTCGCGAACGCGGCTGCTTCTTCTTCGGCTGAACCACCAATCTCGCCGATCATCACGATGCCGGTCGTTTCGTTGTCTGCCTGGAACAGTCGCAACGCATCGACGTGCGTCGTGCCGACTATCGGGTCGCCACCTATGCCGATCGCCGACGACTGTCCGAGTCCCAGCGCGGTTAACTGCCCGACTGCTTCATACGTCAGCGTTCCGGAACGCGAAACAACGCCGATTGGTCCTTCGCGATGAATATGTCCGGGCATGATCCCGATCTTGCACTTGCCGGGCGCGATGATACCCGGACAGTTTGGACCAATCAGCCGCGTCGGCTTGTTGCTCAGGTATTCCTTCACTTTCACCATATCGAGCGTCGGAATTCCTTCGGTGATACACACGACCACGGGGATACCAGCGTCCGCCGCTTCCATGACCGCATCAGCCGCGAACGAAGGCGGAACATAAATGACGCTAGCGTTCGCGCCGGCTTCCTTAACCGCATCCGCGACAGTGTTAAAAACGGGAATCCCCTCGTGCGTCGTCCCACCCTTTCCGGGCGTCACGCCACCGACGACATTCGTCCCATACTCCACCATCTGTTTGGTATGAAACGTCCCTTCCTTCCCCGTAATCCCCTGCACGACAAGGCGGGTATTCTTATCAACTAGCACACTCAACGATGATTGCTCCTCTTAAATGGATTGGTAACTTAACACAATCAAAACCAAATCGGCGTTACACCAGCTCGATGCGTTCGCCGTATTGTGGGACGTGGACGTTCCAGCCGAAACGGTCCTTGATGTGGCCCGCCATCGCGTTCGCTGCTTCTGGTTCGCCGTGCGTCAGGAACGTGCGACTCGGATTGCCTGATTCCATTCCTTCCAACCAATGCAACACTTCCTTCCAATCAGCATGCGCTGAAAAGCCGCCAATCTTCGCAATGCGACAACGAACAGGTATCCACTGGCCCATGATCTTTACTTCCGGTTCGCCATCCTGTATCCGACGGCCAGTCGTCCCCGCGGCTTGATAACCGACAAAGACGATCGTCGCCTCAGGATTTGGAACGAGACGCATCGCGTGGTGCAGCACACGACCGCCGGTCATCATTCCCGACGCACTAATGATCACCCGCGCACCTTCAGCGTCGTTCAACTTCTTCGACTCCTGCCGCGACGACGCAGTGATCATCGAATGCGTGCGCAACGGATGCTTCTGCTGACGCAAAATACTGGCGTACTCTTCGTCCTGTTCTTCAGTGCGACGTGCGTAGACGGCGGTAGTCGCGGCAGCCATCGGCGAATCAACACTCACCGGCAACACTGGAATCGCTTTCTCATCTTCCAACTCGCGGATGAGATAAACGATCTCCTGCGTGCGACCCACAGCAAACGCGGGTATCAACACCGGCGCATTTCGTTGCGCAGCGTCGTTGATGATCCGCGCCAGTGCGATCTTCGGATCTTCGGGATCGTGTAAGCGATCTCCGTATGTCGATTCAACGAGCATGTAATCGCAGGGAGGCGGCGGGGAAGGATCTTTTATTATGGGTTGATCGTAGTGACCTAAATCGCCCGAAAAAAGAATTGTTCGGCCAGCTCCATCGGCACCAGCGCCGAAATCATGCGCGAGCCGCCGGTGTGGGCCAATGACCTTCCTTTGGCAGTGAAAGTTCTTACTGGTCCCCGCTA
>DATJKO010000680.1:0-8762 GCA_035491355.1 Pyrinomonadaceae bacterium | reverse complement strand
CATCGCGGGGGGCTCTCGGCCATGGCTCTTTATAATCACCTCAAAAAACAGAACGTCATCACAGCGCCTCGGGGTGATCGCCTTCGGATCGCCCCACACGTCTACAACACGATCGAAGAGATCGATCACCTCGTCGAAGCCCTTCCCTGAGCGCACAGGTTTGCTGAGCGATTATCGTTCGATTGTACTGTCGAGTTTGTACTGAACGTGTACAACTCTGCGAAGCTCCGCGCGGTTCCGTACAAGTATCTGAGTAGGCGAAGTCGGATAGAACCTCGGTAAAACCACGAGTACTGATTTATCGATGGTCCAGGAGGTTTATTGGCACAGTCGTTGCCAAAGAGAAGACCAGAACAAGAAGGGTAGATAAGGGTAAATCGGGTCAGGCTCAGAAAATTGCGGTGAGTGGAGGCTTTGGGGGAGGCATCCTCTCACAAGATTTAAAAGCAAACGGTCGACTCTTTTGGGGGAACGGAGCCACGTTTGTGACGCAATCGACGAGCAACAATAGCGGAGCTGCTGATTATCGTCTTGAAGAGGCTTGGGGGAGCCTCCCAAGAAAAGTCAGCAGCCCGCATTTTTTGTGCGGGTGAGTTCCGTTAGTACTTCCACCATCTCGTCACCAAACGTCAATCAGTTTTTCTAATTTCGATCCTGGAGTAAGCGAGCGGGATCGGTCTCGGCGGTCATTTCATCCAGGTTCAGTCGTAACATTCCACCGGCATCGGAAAACGCTGCTTCGCTCTGTTGCGCGCGACGACGCGTGAACAACAGCCCACCCGCCAGTCCACCTATGCCGAGACACATCAGCGCCGCATAACCCGACGCTTTCAGCACTGCCACCAGCACACCGAGCGTCGTGTTGACATACTCCTCCTGGGCTCGTTTGAGGATGTTCGGGTTGTCCCCCAGCCATTGAACGACTTGCTCGTACTTCACCTGGTCGATTAGTTGATTCGCGGACTGTTGGTCGGGTGCGTCGAACACCATCACCGAGTAGTTCCCAACGCGACGGTATGCGGTTGGCGCGGGTTCACCGAGTTTCCAGAGTTCGTGAACGCGCGCGATGATGCGCTCGTCGTTTTCTTTCGCCAGTTGCGGCGTGTTGAATTCGACGACCAGCACTTTGCTTTGACCAAACGAAGCCAACGCCGCATCAGCATTCCCACTCGAGTCGATCGCTGAAAACACTCCCTGGTTGAGGCGCAGGGCGTTCAGATTAACGAAGCTGTGCAGGAACACTGCATTCGCCTGCGCTTCTTCCGGATTGGGCAGATGCTTAATCAGGACCGGAATGTCAGCCTCGCCCTTGTCGAGTGAATCGCTGATTTCCTGGGCCAAGGTCGTCGCGTCTTCGGCAGTACCTTTCAGACTCACTAACCGTACAAAGTACGGCCCTCTGAAAAACACGATTTCATTGTTGGACTGAAATCCAGCCGTGCCGTAAGACGATGATAATCGTGCGCTGGAAACTGACGCAACGAGGCTAAGGAACTCGTAGGCTTTCGCATCCTGCCGGAACTGAATCGTTTCTACGAATACGCGGCTTTCCTTACCGGCATACTCCTGCTGATCCTTGCCAACGATTTCCGACTCCACAGGCGATATCGCGCGAATGGATTCGGAGGAGTTCAGAATCGAAGGCTGTTTTGTCGTCCCCGCGTACTTGAATTCGCCAAACTGTGGTCGCAGGGTCCGCAGGACCTGGTCTGCAAGACCGGCCGCCGAAACCACCAGAATCAAAAGTATGATTTTAACTAAGCGCAAACGCAGAACTCCTCGTGCGGCCGTGTAATGCTGGTAAACGATGTTTAGAAACCGCCGGTGCTTTGATGTTCCCGGCGCCCGATCGGCAGCACGTGTTCAGTTTAATGCCAGCGTCGCAGTTCTCGCAAAAGAAGGTCGGCGTACTGGCGGGGGCGGTTGATGTTGTGCATCACGGTCGAACCTCCGACGTCGCTGGCGTTGTCGACGATGATGTCGCCAAAACCAAACAGGCGTTGCGGGATGCTCGCCGAAACGGTGACGTCCTGCACCTTGCTCAACGGAATGTTACGCGTGGTGCGGGCGATCAAACCGGTGTCAATCTGCAGTTTTGAGTCCGTGACCGTGTAGCGCACCATGTTTCGCCGCAGGTGGTAATAGCCTGGGATCAACAGGAGCGCCAGTGCGAGGGGTATCGAGATGGAAGCCGGAACGTTGATCGAAGCGAGCAGGAAGACGAGCGCGATGCCGGCGATCACGGCAAGCGCATAGCCCGTTTTGATGAAGATCATCGTGGGACGGACGGTGAAAATCGTGTGTTCCAGGTCCGAATCGACGCCGGGTTCCAACGCGGTGGCGTGGGCACGGGCGAGCCGGGTAGCGTCGGGATCGACGGCGGCGCCGCAGTTCGAACAGAAACGAACGCTGGGGGTAACGTATGCTCCACACTTGGAACACGTCATGAATTTGTCCTCGCTCAGTCCGGAAAACGACGTGCTTGTACTGGGTTTGCTCATCATACCTAAAGCCTCAGAAATACAAAACGAGGCGGAGCGTGGAAGGTTCCGCCCCGTGACGAACGCTGACGCGGAGACGCGGGGACGCGGGGATGCGGTGACCCGGCGACGCGGCGACGCGACGACGGAGATCCCCGCGTCACCGCGTCTCTCCTTCACCGTGTCTTCTTTCTCCGTCTCTTCTTAATCTCTTTACTGACTAACGAGCTGTAACTGTCCGTCCGGTAGGCGGACCATGAAGACGCTGCGCTCGTAGACGTTTAGCGGTTGGGAGTCTTTTTGAGCCACTTGGCTGGCATTTGAGATGGGGGAGGCTTGCGGGTCGCGGATAAGGCTGTAGCGACGGCCGATACGCCGCACGTACTCCTGCGTTTCGCTGTAGGGCGGGATTTGGTAGCCATACTTCATCACCGCACCCTCGCCGGCGTTGTAGCCCGCCAAAGCAAGCTTAATATCGCCGCCAAACAAGTCGAGCAGGAAGCGCATGTACCGCGCGCCGCCTTCGATATTCTGCTTGGGATCCCAGATATTACCGACGCCGAAACGCGCCGCTGTCCCCGGCATCAACTGCATCAACCCGCGCGCACCTTTGTACGACATCGCCCTCGCTTTGAAGCTCGATTCCTGGTGCATGATCGAATAGATCAGCAACGGATCGACTGAGTTGCGCTTGCCGGATTCGACGATAAAACCATCCACGTCCGGATTGCCGGTCGTAAATTCCCCCAGCGTCGGATTGAGCGGTTTGCTGGTGACTTCGACGAGCGCGCCGGCGGGCGGCGTGTAAGTGTAGTTGCTGACTTTGGTTAGCTTTTTGGGGGCGGGGAGAGCTTTCTTCACTGGCTCCGGCGGGGTTTGGATGCGGACGGCGTTGGCGAAGTCGAAGTTATCGACCTGGTAGGTTTGGGCGGAGGCAGACCAGCACGAGGCGGTCAGAATGGCGAGAATTGGTATGAGTTTTCTCATCTGCGGTTTTCCCAGAGTGAGGAAGAGCCGCGGCCATAGTACCACAGGGTGCCCAACGCTGGCCAATCTTGTTGAACACAGACTGATAATGCAGTCTACTCCCGCAAAGGCGCAAAGGCGCCAAGGGAACCAAATGAATTCAGGCGTTCTTTCTTTTCTTTGCGCCTTTGCGCCTTTGCGGGAACACATACTTTCAAACTGCACCAGTACCTGCGCGCCCTGATCTTGACAGGGCCTGTATGATGTCAGCGCCCAATAACCATTAACCGCGCGCTTCCAGCGCGCCTCACAAAAAAAGGACGAGAACAAATGAAGAAACTCCTTACACTTACTCTGCCGTTTCTCTGTGTCTTCACCGCAGTAGCGATGGCCCAGAACGAAACTTCCTCAAACTCTTCGGCCCAGGCCACAACCAAACAAACCAAACGCGGCCCGATCTTTCGCGCCACGAAGGAACAGATCAACCAGGCGCAGGCACTGCTCAAGACCCGTGGTTACTACTCGGGAGAACAACTCGGCAAGCTGGATGATGCGACACGCGAGGGCCTGCGCAAGTATCAACAGGCGGAAGGACTGAAAGTGACCGGGACACTCAACAAGGTCACACTCGAAAAGATGAACATCGCTCTCACCGACAAACAGAAAACCATGTAACGACAAAATGCGGGGGCGACTCCTCGGTCACCCCCGCATCATTCGTCAAACCCGCGTTTCTAATTTATGCCTGCGTCAATAACCGCTCGACGACACTGAAACTCTCCTCGAGCGCGGCGTTGAGCTTCTCGGGCTGGCTACCACCGCCTTCAGCCATGTCCGCCTTGCCACCACCACGGCCGCCGACGATCGGCGCGAGCTCTTTGATCACCTGTCCGGCGGGGACCTTACCAGTGAGGTCAGCAGATGTACGAACGATCAGCGAAACCTTGCCGTCACTACTCCTGCCCAACACAACAACTCCCGACTTAATCCGCGCCAACAGCGTATCCGAAAGCTGACGCATCGCCGGGGCATCAAGCCCGCTCGCCTCACGCGCAACAACCTTCACGCCCGCCACATCCCGCGACTCGTCGCCATTCGCGGACGCTCCAACCGCACCGCTCGCAATCTTCAACCGCAGATCCTCAGCTTCTCGTCGTGCTTTCTTCAGCTCGTCTTGAAGCCGCGTTACCGTAGTCGGCAGATCGTTGCGCGACGTGCGCAACCCATACGCAAGTTCATCAACCAGGACTTCCGACTCGCGAAAACGCTCGTAAGCATCGACACCCGTTATCGCCCGAATGCGTCGCACACCGGAGGCGATCGACTCATCACTCGTGATCTTGAACAATCCGATATCGCCAGTGGCTCGCACGTGCGTGCCACCGCATAACTCTCGCGAGAAGATCCCTTCGAGACCCTTGATCGACAACACTCGCACACGATCGCCGTACTTCTCACCGAACAGGGCCATCGCCCCGGAGCGCATCGCTTCCTCGATCTGCATCTCGTCAGTCTGAACCGGCTCGTTGCGCAGAATGTGATAGTTGACGAGTCGTTCGATCTCTTCCTTCTCGGCCGCGGTCAGCGGCTGGTAATGCGAATAGTCGAAACGCAGATAATTCGGCGCCACGACGGACCCAGCCTGCTTCACGTGCGTGCCCAGCACCTCGCGCAACGCCGCGTGCATCAGGTGCGTCGCGGTGTGGTTCCGCCGCGTTGCATTGCGCTTCTCGACATCGACTTCAGCCGAGACGACCTCGCCAACGTTGAAACTTCCCTCTTGCACAGCCACCTTGTGCACGATCAAACCCTGGACCGGCGAGTACGTATCCTGCACGGTCGCCAAGGCGCCTGAAGGACCAACCAACACCCCAACGTCTCCAACCTGCCCGCCGCTTTCCGCATAGAAAGGCGTTCGGTCCAGGACGATCTCGTCTCCAATTACCGCAATCACCTTTGCATCCGTGACCTGCGTTGTTTCGTAGCCCTTGAACACGGATTTCGGTAATCCTTCGTATATTGGATTAATCCGTGTTTTGGCTTCGTGCTTCACGGTCGCCGCGGTCTTTTGCAGTTCTTGCAACGCTTCGTCGAACGCACGGTTGAACTCGTCTTCTTCGATCGCAAACCCGCGTTCTTCCAGACCAACGCGAATCAGATCGCGCGGCGTGCCGAACGTGTCGTACAACCTTGCCAGCGCCTTGTACTCCGGCATCGCGCCCTTCGTCGAAGTAAACAGCTCGTCGAGCTTGTTCAAGCCCACCGTCAACGTCGATCGAAAACGATCCTCCTCGAGGCGGACCATCTTCTCGATGAAGTCGCGTTGCGCTTCGAGTTCGGGATAGTTGTCCTTCATCAGATCGACGACAAAGTTCGTCACTTGATTGAAGAACGGACCTTCGAAGCCAAGCGTGTGGTGGCCCTGGTAGATCCCGCGGCGCATGATCTTGCGCAGCACGTAATTGCGTCCTTCATTGCCGGGCAGTATGCCGTCCGCGATCGAAAACGCTGCGGCGCGCGCGTGGTCGGCAATCACGCGCATGGCAAAACCTTCCTTCGTATCCGGTTCGTAGTGCCGATCGGCTAGACGAGACGTGTGATCGATGATCGGACGAATCAGGTCGGTGTCGTAGTTTGACTTTACGCCTTGCAATACGACTGCGAGCCGCTCGAGTCCGGCGCCTGTATCGACCGACGGCGCCGGCAGCGGATCCAGCTTGTACTTCCCGGGTTCAACTTCGCTGCGATCGAATTGCATGAACACCAGGTTCCAGATCTCCATGATCGTGTCGCCCGGCCCATTCACGTTCGCAACGCTGTTCTCCGGGTCGTCAGCGCTCGGTCCCATGTAGTAATGCACTTCGCTGCATGGACCACACGGTCCGGTCTCACCCATCTGCCAGAAATTGTCTTTGCGTCCGAAGCGCAGGATGCGTTCGCGCGGCGCGCCAACCTTCTCCCAGAGTCGCTCGGCGTCTTCGTCAGGCGGCACTTCAGCGTCGCCTTCGTAAACGGTGAACCACAATCGCGCCGGATCGAGTTTCAGTACGTCGACCAGCAACTCCCAGGCAAACTTGATCGCGTCTTCCTTGAAGTAATCGCCGAACGAAAAATTGCCGAGCATCTCGAAAAACGTGTGATGCCGCGCGGTTTTTCCGACTTCGTCGAGGTCGTTGTGCTTGCCTCCGGCGCGCACGCACTTCTGCGACGACGCGGCGCGCAGATAGTCACGCTTGTCGAGACCCAGAAACGTATCTTTAAACTGATTCATCCCGGCGTTAATGAACAACAACGTCGGATCGTTAGCGGGCAGCAGCGGTGACGAACGCACGCGCGTATGCCCGTGTTCTTCGAAATACTTCAGAAATGCTTCGCGAATTTCGTTACCAGTCATGTCGCTTCGAGTTTAAGTCACAAAAAGGCACAAAGCCAGACACAGAAGGCACAAGGAATCAGTCATCATCAGAGTATTGGGTGGCTGCACGCACTTTCTCGCTTACCAATTCAAAGCCAAACCCCTGCCGCAGGAGATGATCGAAAAGACTCTTCGCCTCCGCGCGGGTCTTGGGCCGGCCGCGAAGTCGATTACGTTTCTCGATCGCGCGATCGATGAGTTGCTCTTCCGGAGTTTCGGCGTAAACGAGCTCCAACGCTTCTTCGGCGACAGTGTTTTCGATTTGCTTCAGTTTGAGATCGCGCTGTAGTCGACGCCGGCCGATCGGCCGCTGTTTGACCTTCGAGGAGGCGTAACTCAAGGCGAACCGCTCATCGTCGAGATAGCCGTACTCGCGCAAACGCGAGATAACGGTTTCGACGACAGCCTTGTTCGACTTGACGCCCTTCCCCTGAAGCAACCGTTCACGCAACTCGGCAACAGACCGCGATTTCGCAGCCAAAAGCTTAACGGCGCGCTCGAAAGTCTTGCGGCGAAGTTCGTCGGTTGTAGATGGCATTGGTTCTCCAGAAATCTAAACCACAAAGACACAAAGTCACAACAAGATACCCAGCCAAAGTCGGTTCATTTTGTGGCTTAGTGACTTTGTGGTTAGGATCGACAGCCATGGATGGACTGCTGGTTATCGACAAGCCTGCGGGCATGACTTCGCATGACGTGGTCGCGAACGCCCGCCGCATTTTGAAGGAGCGTCGCATTGGTCACACCGGCACACTCGATCCGTTTGCCACTGGTGTTCTGCTGGTTCTGGTTGGCAGAGCGACGCGGCTCGCCCAGTTTCTGAGTGGCACGGACAAGGAGTACGACGCAATTATCCGCCTTGGTTATGCGACCGATACCGGCGATCGCACCGGGACGCCTATTTCTGGTCCACAAGACTTGTCGCACGGCGGTCGTTGGAGCGAAGAGGAGATCGGAAAAGCGCTCGCCAGTTTACGCGGCTGGATCGATCAGGTCCCGCCGATGTATTCAGCGAAGAAGATCGGCGGCAAAAAACTTTACGAACTCGCACGACGTGGTGAAGAAGTCGAACGCAAACCCATTCACGTGTGCATCCATGAATTTGAAGCGATCAGACCAGACGGCGAACTCATAAAAGATAACCAGGACGGCACGTTCGACTTCCATGTGCACGTGGTATGTTCGGCGGGCACGTATGTGCGTTCACTCGCCGTTGACTTCGGAAAGCGTCTGTCGGTTGGCGCACACGTAGCTGAGCTGCGGCGTACACGTGTTGGTGATTTTACTGTCACAAACGCTGTCACTCTGGAACAACTGAAGACGAGCTTTGGCGAGGAAGCATTAGGGACCATGTTGCTGCGCCCGAGCGCGGCGCTCTCGCAACTCCCTTTCGTGCATCTAACCGGCGATGACGTGCGAAGAGCACGACACGGAATGGAGGTGAAAGTTGGGGAAACTGCGTGGGCCGACGGCGAGAAAGTGAAGATGTGCGACGCAAACGATCACCTGATAGCCGTCGGTGATTACGATGCGACCAGTAGGAGCCTCCATCCAGGCGTGGTGCTGGCCTGATCTCCTGTGCTCTATCGTACTTCCAGGAAAGTCTCTGGCGTGGTAAATCGTTATGCTATACTGGCCTCCCAAGGAAGCACGCGTGAGATGCGCTTCCAAACAGTGTTTCCCACCGTCTTCCTTTTGAAACGATCATTGAGAACTGATGCTTCGAGGACGTAGCCCATGCTTACGCGCGCATTGAGACGTATCACGAGGCATTGACGATGAATAAAACCGCCTTCCCCGACGACGAGCGGTCGCTTTTACTATAGCGTGGCCTCTCCCCACACGCTGTCCCATGCGCGAAAGCCGAAGAGGTTCCAAGGCTATGCAAGAGCAGGATGGCA
>DATJKO010000679.1:0-3018 GCA_035491355.1 Pyrinomonadaceae bacterium | reverse complement strand
AGCGCGAGCAGCAACCTGGGCGATTCCGTTTCCCATGGTGCCTGCGCCCACGACGCCGATAATTTCACTCACGATTCTCGAGGCTCCTTAGCGCCAGTCAGGCGGCGGTGGCGGCGGGTTGTACTGACCTTCGCGTTGTCGTTGCGTTTCATTCTCCCACGGCTGGTTGGCCCATGTTTGCCGGCCCGGCGGCAGCGCGTAGTTGTTCCGCTCAAAATACTGTTTGCCGGGTTCGCTGAAGAGAAACCAGAACGTGTAGACAGTCACAGCCGTACCCATCGGAAACTGTCCCGCGGCAAGGACCGCAGAGATGATGGCCCAAACCTTCGCCCACTTCTTTCCTTTCAGCAACCCGTAGCCTGCGACTATCGACGGCAGCGTTGTTAGGCCCAACATCACGGCCATAAACAGCAAAACAAAAACGAAGACGAATACCGGCGGCCCACCTGGCCCCTGTAACATGCTGGCAATCATGCCCGCTCCGAAGAAGAGGAGAAAGAGTCCAAACAGCAGAGCGAAAAGCGCGCCAAACGCTATGTGCGACCAGGCCAGATATCTATTGTGTTCTTCAGGGGTCAAGCTTTTAACCTTTCACGCTTCAACAGCCATCGCTACGGCGTTGCCCCCACCCAAACACAAGGCAACAACCCCGCGATGCGCATTTCGACGTTTCAATTCATACAAAATACTGGTCAATAAACGCGAACAGGACTGGCCGATCGCATGACCAAGCGCCACCGCGCCGCCGTTTACATTCACACGCTCCGGATCGAGTCCGAGTTCCCGCGTTACCGCCAGCGCAGCTACTGAAAACGCCTCGTTCAACTCAATCAGATCTACTTCACTCGCCGACCAACCAGTCTTCTTGAACAACTTCCGCACAGCCTCGACCGGCGCCATCATCACATACTTCGGTTCAACTCCGGCGACCGCCTGCGCAACGATCCGGGCCATCGGCTGTACGCCCATCTGTTGCGCGCGACGCAACGAGGTAACAACTACCGCGGAAGCCCCGTCGTTAACACTCGGCGCATTGCCGGCAGTTACAGTTCCCTCTTTCTTGAAAGCCGGCTTTAGTTTGCCAAGCACTTCCACCGACGTGTCTTCACGAACTGTTTCGTCAGTATCGAAAACAATCGCCGGGCCTTTCTTCTGCGGAATCTCGACCGCAACAATCTCGTCTTTAAACTTTCCTGCCTTGATCGCCGCCGCGGCTTTACGATGTGAACTCGCGGCGAATTCATCTTGTTCGGCGCGGCCAACTGAGTATTCCTCAGCCACCACCTCGCCGGTACAGCCCATGTGATAGTTTTCAAAAGCGCACCACAGACCATCGTTGATCATCGAGTCAACGAGTTCGCCGTTTCCGAGCCGATAACCTTCACGCGCTTTCGGAAGCAGATACGGAGCGTTACTCATCGACTCCATACCACCGGCAACAACCATCTCCGAGTCGCCGAGTTTGACTGCCTGCGCCGCCATCATCACGGCTTTCAATCCCGAGCCGCAGACTTTGTTCACTGTGACGGCCGCCACGGAAGGTGAGAGTCCACCACGTAGTGCAGCCTGGCGCGCTGGGTTCTGGCCCAAACCCGCCTGGATCACACAACCCATGATCACTTCGTCGACTTCTTCCGGCTTGATGCCCGCTCGTTTCACGCTTTCGCGCACCACGATCGCGCCGAGTTCCGGCGCGGTAAATCCTTTCAACGATCCTAAAAACTTGCCCACCGGCGTTCGTGTGGCACTGATAATTACAGCCTCATCTAATTCAGACATGCACCAATCCTAGCCGATTCTTATCATCAGTGTCATCCGTGTTAGACTTCCTCACGCATGCAAGCACTCATTCTGGCGGGGGGCAAAGGCACGCGCCTGCGCCCGTTAACGGTTTACACCCCGAAACCAATCGTTCCCATCTGTAATCGACCGTTCCTTCTCTACCAAATCGATACGCTGCGACGCGCCGGAATCACGGACATCACGCTGTCGCTCTCGTATCAACCAAACAAGATCGAGCAACTGCTCGGAGACGGTTCCGACTACGGCGTGAAGCTGAAATACACCGTCGAACCGCAGCCGATGGGCACTGCCGGCGCTTACAAGTTTGCCGAGGATTTGATTCGCGAACCGACGGTTGTTTTCAACGGCGACATCCTGACGGATCTCGATCTCAAAGCCGTCATCCGCGAACACAACGAACGCAAAGCGACGGCGACGATCGTGTTGACGCCGGTCGAGAACCCACAAAGTTACGGCCTGGTGGAAACAGAAAAGGACGGCGCGATTCGCCGCTTTCTCGAGAAGCCGAAGCCTGACGAGATCACCTGCAACACGATCAACGCCGGCACTTACATTCTCGAACCGAAAGTGCTCGACTACTTACCTGCGGGTGAAAATTACTCGTTCGAGTACGGACTGTTTCCGGATCTGCTGAAACGGAAAGAAGCGTTCTACGCGCACATTCCGTCGCGCACGTACTGGATCGACATCGGCACGCCCGAACGCTATTTACGGGTACACGACGATCTGCTCGCGAGCCGCGTGACGCGGATTCACATCAAGGAACGGCGCGGCCAATTCGACGCTGCGACTGTCGCTGAAATCGACGACCTATCGATGATTGGCGACGATTGTCAGATCAAACCCGGCGCGCAGATCATCAACTCGGTATTGGGCCAGGGCTGTTTCGTCGAGGAACGTGCGCGCGTTGAAGGTTCGGTCATCTGGCCGCACACGCGGATAGGATCCACCGCACAAGTAACCGGAGCTGTCGTCGGGCGCGGTTGTCATATCGGACGTTCGGCAGTCGTTAGACCAGGCAGCGTGCTGGGCGATAAGACGTCGTTGACTGACTACACACTGACCTAAGCGGTGGTACTCCGCGTGATTCTGCGTAACAGAGGCAAAAACGCCGGGTTCACAGAGCAACGCAGAGTTCACCGAGACACGTACAAGGAGGACTAGCAGTGAACTGGGAAGCATTTAAGGCTTACGACATTCGTGGCATTTATCCTA
>DATJKO010000678.1:0-3132 GCA_035491355.1 Pyrinomonadaceae bacterium | reverse complement strand
AGTCGCCGCCGGAATCCTTTTGTTCGAAGCTGCTCGTCAACGTGCGAATCGCTAGCTCATTCAGCGCGAATGCAAACCTCAGTTGCCGGAAACGCTTTTCCGGCTCGGTTCGACTTCACCCACGCGACGAGCGTGTAGATGCCGGGCTTGTCGTGAAACAGCGTCACGGGCACACTGAAACTCCCATCCAGCTCCACGTCGACTTCGCCCTGACTGCGGTCGGAGTACATGTACGGTGGCGCCACCTTCGGACGCAGAACTCTCGACTCATTAGGCAGCGCGTAAGATCGCGCCACTTGCAACCAAGCTAACTCCGGCGCTTTCGGCAACGGCTCGTAAAACACCTCAACATGATTGAGACTCTGATTGCGCTTCAACATCTTCGCCGCAAACACAACCTGACTCTTCGGTTTCGCAACGCGCGGCACGTCGTTCACCTCGACATACTTCGCAACAAACAACTCAACCAACCGCAGCCGCAGCTTTTCAACCGCAATGCCAAACCCAACATGCGTGTGCTGCGGCGCAAGAATCGTTTGGCGATGACCGTCGTTCGGCGGTTTCTCCTGGTACAGACGCACGTGCAAGTACGATGTGTCCTGCTTCAGATCGGCGAATTTGTTGGACCAGGTGTTATCGGCCGCCGAAACGTTCTCCTGGGTCGCGTCAGTGCCTCCGGCGAACGAGTAGCGGTGATAAGGCTTGAGACCATCGCGGCCCCAGTGGCTGGCAAACTCGTGCGTCGCCATATCAACGGCATGCGCGGTCGCGACACGCGTTGCCAACTCATCGAGCGCCAGCAGCGGCACTTTCGCCACGGCACGTTCCTCGTTGACCATCTCGAGCAGGTTCTTGCGCAGCTCGGTAATCTGTTCGGGAGTTATCGCTTGATCGAGTGAGGGAAGTAAGGCAGCACTAAAAGGAACACTCATCGCCGTCTGGAGAAACCTGCGCCTGAGGATTAGATGACGCATCAAAGTCTCCACCGAGTGGGAAGCGACTCAGCGACGAAATCGCTTGCGACGGAAGAACAGAAAACATCCGGCAACGATGAGCGACGCCGATACGATTATCGCGACGAATTGTCGATTGGTGATTCCGCCGACAGCAAAACTGATTCCGCCCGTCTCGGCAATCATTTCCGTCCGGAGCAGCGAGATCACCACGCTGAGCACGAGTCCAACCATCACGACCGACACCAGGACAAAAAAGATCATCGCCGTGATCTGGAAGAGCTTTTGAAACATTGCTACTGCTCCCGGTTCTGACCCGAGCTCTGAATTGCACTGTGGTAAGCCGCGGCTAGTCCGTCAGCGCAATCGATCGAGACGCCCAGGTCGCGCAACAACCCATCTTCCAATCCATAAATCCAGCCATGCACCACCAGTTCCTGCCCGCGTTGCCACGCACTCTGCACGATCGTGGTGCGGGCGACGTTCAGCACTTGTTCGACGACGTTGAGTTCACAGACTCGATCCAGCCGCTTTGTTTCGTCCTTGATTTCCAAAAGTGTGTGCTCGTGTTCGCGTACGACGTCCTGCACGTGCCGCAGCCAGTTATCAATCAACCCGAGCTGCGAATTCTCCATCGCGGCCTTCACGCCACCGCAGCCATGGTGCCCGCAGACGATGATGTGCTCCACGCGCAGCACGTCCACCGCATACTGCATAACCGACAGGCAATTGAAGTCGGTATGCACGACGACGTTTGCCACGTTCCGGTGGACAAACATCTCGCCCGCAACCATACCGACAAGCTGTGTCGCCGGTACGCGACTGTCGGCACAGCCGATCCAAAGGTATTTCGGCGACTGCTGTTTGGCTAAGTTCTGAAAAAAATCCGGATCACTGGCCGTGATCCCCGCGGCCCACTCGTGGTTCTGGTCCAGTAGACGTTTTAGATCCTTCATCGTCCCGCTTGCGCTTATCCCCCGTTAATCGTCGTCGCGTTTCGACTTCGTCACGACACTGATATGACCGTCCGATTCCATGTAACTGTACTTGACGTCCTTGATGTTCTCTACGCCCTGCTCGCGCAACTCGCCGCGCAATTCTTCCGGGGTGAGCATGGCCCGGCGCAGGTTTCTCTCTTGCGGGTTTCCGTTCCTGATCAGGAGCAACGGTTTCGGACGCAGCAGTGGTCTAAGAAACGGAACCCGGAAGGCGAGCCAGTCGAAAAAGTAGTCCCAGAAAACGATGGTGGAAACGAGGACGACGCCTTCGGTCACCGATTCATACTTGCTGCCCATGGCGTTTTGCGCGGCGTCGGCGATGACCACCACTACCAGCAGATCAGAGATGCCGATTGCTCCCGCGCTTCGTCGGAGGAAACGCAAAACTATGAAGAGAAAAAGGTAGACCAGCGTTCCACGCAGGATGACTTCAGGGATCGACGTCGAAGGGGAGAAAACTGCTTTCCAATCAATCGACAGAAGAGCAATCATGCGGTTTGCGTCTGGTATTGAACCTGCGGCGGCACGTATCCCATCGGCATGTCGCCATTATCAGCGCGCAGGTGCTGCCAGTCTTTCGGTTTCAGCGAAGCAATCAACTCCGCGCGGTTCTTGATCTTCATTGGCTTGCCCGGATAAATCTTGCCCATGCGTTGCAGGGTCTTCTCCGGAATCGCGCCCGAGAACATCCACAGCGGCCACGTGAAGTTTGGACCATTCAGCCGGCGCAGCTTATAGAGCCACATGCCGATCGAGCCAACGCGCCAGGCCATCGGTCCCCACCAGCTGTACTGACCGGGTCGCAGGTTCATCTTCCAGCACTTCATCATCAGCTGCCATTGCAACGGCGTCAGTTGGCGCGTTTGTCTTACGCCCTCTTCTTTCTCCATCCGCGTGTCGTGCAACGGCGTGAAGATCGACGGGATCAGGAACGCGAACAGTCCGCGACGCTCAATCTCGTAAACGAGATCGATCGTTTCCCTGACGTCCTGGTCCGTCTCGCCGGGATTGCCGACGATGAGTGTCATCGCCGGAAACCAGTTATTGGCATTGAGCACCTCGAGCCCGCGCACGACGACGCTCGGCCACTCGTCGATGGGGAACGGCACCCCCTTGCTCGGCATGATCTGCCGCGCCAGCCGCACCGAGCCGGTTTCGAGCCCGATCAGCGGCACCAGCGC
>DATJKO010000677.1:0-3091 GCA_035491355.1 Pyrinomonadaceae bacterium | reverse complement strand
CCGGTGGGCGGACGAGGAAAACTCGGACGTACACCTTTCTTCTCGCAGTTGGATTTACATGCGGACTATCCCTGGGTGATCAACGAGCGAGCGCGCGTGAGCTTCGTTGCTGACTTCTTCAACGTTACCAACAGCCGGCGACTACGTTTGCCGGATCAATTCCGCCAACTCGACCTTGGCGAAAACAATCCCGACTTCCTCCAGCCGTCGATTATCAATCTGACATCTGGGTTCCATTTGCCTTTCTCGGTGCGATTGGGAGCTCGGTTCGAGTTTTAACGAATCGATTCAGCCGAGAAAGTTTTATTCTGGGAGGGAACCTGTTCCCTCCCTTTTTATTTGCAGTAGAATAGGAGCGCTTCCTTTCTTTACGCCAACATTCCGGGGAAAACAGTCATGTGCAACACGAGATTACGGTTTCTGTTGTCGAGCATACTGGCCATCGCGGTTTGTCATTTGGTCGGCGTTGCTCAGGTACAAACCTCGCCGACGGCGGTTACGGTCGAGATCAACGGCCAGGTGCGCTTCGCTGAAGGCGGTGCACCGGCGGCGAATGTGTTGGTGCGGCTCGAGAGTTACGACGGAGGCGGTTCGATTACCGAAGCGTTTACCGATCGACTGGGAAAGTTCAGGTTTACGGGGTTGCCGCCGGCGCAGTATTCAGTAAGGGTTCACCAAACCGGTTATCGCGACGAGCAACAAACCGTCGACATGACGACTTCGTCACGCGGACTCGCGTACCTTCAACTCACACCCGACACGGAGACGACGATTCCGGGCAAGTTCGTTACGCGAACTGTCGATGCGAAGGTTCCTGCGGCCGCGCAGAAAGAGTTTGACAAGGGTGTCGAAGCTTTAGGGCAAGGCGGGAAGGACAAGATCGCGTTCGCTTCGAAGTGTTTCGAGAAGGCGGTTTCGTTGTATCCGCCGTTTGTAGAAGCGAGATTGAAACTCGGAACGGTGTACATGGATCTCGGCGAGTGGGACAAAGCCGAGCACGCTTTGTTAGCGACGATCGAAGTTGATAAGGGTGCGTTCAATGCGCTGTTTGCGTTGGGCGAGGTTTACCTCAGACAGAACAAGCTTGCTGAGGCGGAGAAAGTGTTGTCGCAGGGATTGACGATTCAGGATCAGTCGTACCTGGGTCATCTGACTCTGGCTCGCGTTTACTGGGAGAAGGCGCGCGCGATCAAGGACCTGGCCGAGGCGCGACCCCCGCTCGAGAAGGCGTATGAAGAAGTGAAGCGCGCGTTGACGCTGAATCCGGAGCTCGCGGGAGCGTATCTGTTGAAAGGAAATTTACTGCTGCGTGTGTCGCGGAGTGCAGATGCAGTCGCGGCTTTCAATGAATACTTGCGACTGGAACCGAATGGACCATTCGCACAGGAGACTCGCGCGCTCGTTGAGAAGATTAAGAAGGCCAATGCGCCGCATTTTGCCGGCACGCATTGATGATTAGCGTTTCAAATCGTCGTCAGCATTAGTGAGACGCCGTGAAACGCGGCGTAACGTTCCGCGGCTTTCGTGATCGCGAGTTTTTCACGCCTGGTTAGAGATCTGATCGGCTTGATTTCGACTTCAACCGATCCCTTGCCGAAAACGCTTTTCCAAACACCGACGATTCCGCCTGCGATGACGACGCTGGGTCCGAGTGAGGCCCAGGTCGTTACTTCAGACACAACGCCAGGATCGACCAGCAGTTGCCGGTTCTTGTACGCGACGTTGTATTCGTCGTAGACCGGAAGCAGGTAGGCCTGGTGCGCGTTCGCATCTCTTATTGCCGAGGTTGAGCTCCAGTAGGCGGTGTCGTCTATTCGAACGTGTTCGAGCTCACGATCCAACAGTTCGATGCCGCGTCGCGCATCTTTCGTCGTCAAACCTGACCACCAAACAAAATCTACCAGGGTCGCTGGTCCATGACTGGTGAAGTAGCGTCGCGTAAGCTCAGCCAACGCTTCGTCGCGACTGAATGATTTCTCTTCCGGCACCCGTTCTTCGAGCAGCGCGTACGTGAATTGATTGCCGCGTCGCGGACCACTGCAAACGACACCGTCCAACTCTGCACGCAGCAGAATATGGGCCATCCGTACTGTGTCGTCCGCCGGGATACCGGCGCGATTAAGTGCCGTTTTCAACTCCGAACGCGTGCGGTGCTTTCCGCTTTTCAACGCATTCGTTAACACGCGATACGATCGTTTGAAGACACGCTCGTCGAGTTCGAACTTGCGATAGTTTGGACCGGCGCGAAGGTTCACTCGCGGCGCCGTCAACTCCAACAACCAACGAATATCTTCCGGCGCGACGAAGTGCCACGTCGGACGCAGTACATGCGTGCGAACGATTTCTCCACGATTGAATGCGTCCTCAACCGCAGCGTTCGTCGCCTGATCCATACGCAACCCGAGCGCCCACTTCGCGGCGTGGAAATCCTGTGCCTGGACCGCGCCGAACCATCGAACGACGTCGGCCGGTTGCTGAAAGGTTGGTGACGAGAGTTTGTGATTACGAAGTCGCTCGGAAACGATCGACGGCTGTTTGGGTTTACCGGTAGACATTTCCGTTCCAGCGCAGGATCTTGCGCGACAGGCGTTCGCCGTTGTCGACGTAAACGATGAAGCTCGGCGCCAGCGTCTTGCCGCGAACGATCCTCAGCGGTTCCGACACAGGAGATGTACTGTTGAATAACATCGCCGAGGTTATTTGGTTGGTGGGCCCATGATCGCCTTTGAAGAGCTTCTTGGGAACAGCCGCGTTCGTACGTGGGTCGACGACGAAATAGTAGTTTGTGAGCGTCGGATGCAGACCGCCGCTGCCGGTTGAAACTTCGACGATCTCTTCCGTGCCGAGTTTTGCGAAATCGAGGTTGACGGAATTGTCAGCGCGCGAAAAGTAACCATCCATAACTTGAGACACAAAGACCTTGCCACCGCTTCGGTGCAGTAGAAACGCATTCGATCCGCCGTACTCTGTTTGATAACAGGGGTCGCGCAACAACACGAGGCGATTCCGATCGTTGCCCCACAACCAGAACAAGTACTCGTTCATGAACTCCCGCCGCTGGTCCGCGTTTAGCACACCCGTCTCGTGCTTG
>DATJKO010000676.1:0-4766 GCA_035491355.1 Pyrinomonadaceae bacterium | reverse complement strand
AGCGAATTCACTCATCAACCGCGGTATCGACTGCACTCACGCCGGTGATTATGCCTGCACCGATGCTACGTTTCATGACGTACGCGACATCTTCGCCCGCGACGCATGGTTTCGCTGGCGTTACAACATTCGCCTCGAAGCCGCGACTGCGGACCACTGGCTGCGTCAGGGCGAACTCGACAAGGCCCGCGAGTTTGTTACGCGCTTGATGGACACGGCGACGGAACATGAAGTGCACAAGTACAAAGCAGTGGCCCATCGACTGATGGCGGAAGTCTCGCTGGCGAGTGGTGATGCGAAAGCAGCCGCAGAGCACTTCAACGGCGCGCTGGAAGAACTGAAGGATTATCCGGCGCCGCTGGTCGAGTGGCGGACGTATGGAGGACTGGCGCGTGCAAGAGTGGCCTCGGGAGATGCCAGCGGTGCACAGGAAGCATCGGCACGCGCGACTGAGATCGTGAAGATGATCGCCGCGAACGTAACCGACGAGAAACTGCGTGACACGTTTTTGGCCGCCGCTGAGAAAGCAGTGTCGCTCACTGCCACTTGAAGATCTTCAGGGCGACGACAAAACTGATCAAGCACCAGAAAAGCAGCACAGCGATGGGCAGCCAGTTGGACGTGAGTCCAGCGCCTTCGTTCATCACCGACCGCAACACGTTGTTGAGTGCAGTCAGCGGCAGAGCTTTGATGAACGGTTGCAGCACTTGCGGAAATCGCTCTGACGAGAAGAACGTGCCCGACAGCAACCACATCGGCAGCATGATGAAGTTCATCAAGCCTGACACGCCTTCGATCGTCGTCGGTCGCGCCGCGACCAGCAATCCGAGACCTGAAAACGTGAAGCCGCCAAGCATGGTGACCAATATCAGCGTCAACCATGAGCCGCGCACCGTAAAACCAAACGCCAGCCACGCGAACACAACCACCGCCGCAACTTCGAGCACAAGAAACACAAGCCGCGACAGCATGAATGAAAACAGGTAATGCGAACGCCGCATCGGCGTTGCCGCGAAGCGCTTTAGGATTTTTCGTGACCGCGCGATCACCACGGTAAATCCGAGTCCCCACAACCCGCTCCCCATCAGGTTCATTCCAATCAAGCCGGGAACCAGGAAATCGACGTAACGAGCGCCGGGTTCAGTAATCTTCTCCTCGCCGATCTTCACCACGTCCGCTCGCCCCTTGCCGCGCTGCAAAGCGTCGTCGACGATAAGCCGTGCTGTGCGACTCTCGGGCCGCGTTGGATCGAAACGGTAGTCGAAAGATTCGTTTTGTGGTCGCACTACAATCGCGACCTTGCCGCTGCGTAACGCCTGCGCTGCTTCGCTGGGAGTCATTACGGTCGCGGTAACATCCGGCGAACCAGACAGCAGTTGGGCCACGTCAGTTGCTCGTGCATCAGCAGTGGCTTCGACCGCGACGGGCGTTTTGTCGGGCACCGTGTTGCGAAAGGCGACGCCCAGCGCGAATGTCATCAACACCGGAAAGATGAAGACCCAAAACACCGCCTCCTTCTCTCGCAGGAACTCGCGTACGCGGGTCGCGGTCAGCTCCAGGAGCGGGTAAAGCGACGTTGGCGTACCACTATCGATCGTTCCGGGTTCTTCTTTGCGCCTTTGCGCGTTTGCGGGCGAAATCCCGATTCGTTCCTCAGCCATCGCGCAGCATTCTCCCCGTCAAACTAACAAATACGTCTTCGAGCGTAGCCTGGTGAGTAGTCAGCGTCACCACTTCTGATTGCTGCCGTTTGATCTCCGCGAGAAGGGCCGGCAGTGCCACGCCGATCTCCGACACCGTCAAAGCAAACATCTCATTACGTTTGTGCAAGTGCTTCACGCCGGGAAGGCTGGTCAACGTATCCTCCGTCAACGGATTCGTGACGCTGAACTCGATCACCTGGTCCGCGCCGAGCGAGTCGATCAGCTCCGCCGGCGTGCCGAGCGCGATGACTTTTCCGTGGTCCATGATAGCGACGCGATCGCAGAGGCGCGTCGCCTCTTCCATGTAATGCGTGGTCAGAAGAATCGTGCCGCCACGCGCGCGAAACTTCTCGACGATGTCCCACAGTGAAAGACGTGCCTGCGGATCCAGTCCGGTCGTCGGCTCATCGAGAAACAGGAGTTCCGGATCGCTAACGAGCGCGCAAGCAACTGCGAGTCGCTGTTTCTGACCGCCGGAGAGTTTGCCGACTCGCGCGTTGCGCTTTTCTTCGAGCGCAACGGTGCGAATCACCTCGTCGACGCCATGGCCACGCTTGTAGAAACTGCGAAAGAGTCTCACGGTCTCGACGACGGTTACTTTTTCGGCCAATTGCGTTTCCTGTAGTTGCACGCCGATACGTTCGCGTAGTGCGCGATCGTCGCCGGTCCGCCACTGTTGGCCCAGCAATTCGACTGCGCCCGCGTCCGCCGGCGTGAGTCCTTCCAGTATCTCGATCGTGGTGGTCTTTCCCGCGCCGTTTGGACCGAGCAGTCCGAAACACTCACCGACGAAGACTTGCAGATCGAGTCCATCGACCGCCGTCACGTCGGCGAATCTCTTGACCAATCCCGAACACTGCAACGCGACGCGCTGCGCCGCCGGCGGAGGTGCCGGTGCGACCGGTGATGTTTGTGTGGACATACTGAAGAGTTTCCGAGGTGTTGATAACAGTCTACGACGCGAAATTCAGGGTCGTTGCGGCCGAAAGCTCCAGGCGAAACAGCCTGGAAAACCAGGAATGTTTACCAAATTCTCCATATGCTCCGTTCAGCGAGCGTAAGCTGACGTGCAACGTATGGAAGAATCTCAACAAGCATTACTTGCATGGAAGCGTATGCTTCATCAGTGTACATGATTCCATTCTTAAGCTGATTGGCAAACCCTTGCTGGCATCGGGAATCATCGTAACAAAGATTATCCCGTCACACCCAACGTCGTGTTGTGTGTGCTATCGCGTGCTAGACGCACCGATTTGGTTAGGCTCAGTTTCATTGGGAATCGCGTTTGGGTAAATTGACATCCGCAATGGCGTTTGCAAAATGGCGCTATGAAGAAATCCAAAACTCAAAACAAATCAAAGCCGAATGCGCTCCCCGCGCGACAATCTCTAAAGAGGAAGTATTCAAGCGAATGAAAGAGTTTGCTAAACGAAAGGAGCGGTTCCTTGTCACTGCTCGAGCGAACAAGAGTTGAGGACTACCTGCCGGACCTTCCCTCATCCGAGTTCGACTATGCCGCGTCCCGCATGCTGCTGCGGCTATGCCGCCCCGATGTGAGGCGAGGCTCTGCCTCGCCGTTCGCTGGAGTGATAGAAACGGGGCTGCGCCCCTCGTTCGGGCTTCGCCAAAAGCGTTGGGCCAGAGGCCGAACCTGGGGCATAGCCCCAATTGTTTTCCCGACTTTACGGCGAGGCAGAGCCTCGCCTCACATCGGGGCGGCGGAGCCGCGTCGCATGGTGCGGTTGCGACTATGCCGCGTCGCATGGTGCGGTTGCAGGTTTATCATTCCATCTGAGATGCATTGTCGGCTGATCGTCAAAACGGAAATGATCGGTAACTAAAACTCACGGATGCCGGACACGTTCATGCCGGAACCCTGCGCGCCGCGCACTGAGGCTGAGTCGTATTGAACGTTTGAGTTACCGCCACCGTTGGTGGTGAACGTCGGCGCTTCGAAGTTGCCCGACGTGCGGCCGAATTTCGCGATCGTGATGCCGCCGAGTATGTCGCCGTTACCACCGCCGTTTCGTTCCAACTCGCCCTGGCCCAACACAAGTATGATGCCTTTGAAGTCCGTGTTGCCGCGCATCGTCAGTTTGCCGGTGACGACGAGGAAGCCGGAGCCGCTGGTCAACGTTGCGTTGCCATCGACGAAGGTGAACTGCGATGCGTTCAGCGAATCATTGATCGTCGTCCCGCCACTAAAGTAACGACCGAGCGTTTGTGCCTTGCTCTGCAACGCGTTCAGGTACGATCGAGCTTTGCTGGCGCTGTCGAGGAACGATGGCTGTTCCACCTCGCTACCCTCGGCATCGTCCGTCAGTAAACCTATCTCGGGATCAACCACTGTGTCGTGTTTCTTGATACCAGCATCGGCAAACGCCTGGTCACAGGGCGACACGGCAAACGACGGCCGCTGCGGATCGACGCCGGAATGATCGATGCCGGAGTACCATTTCGCACCGCTGCTACCGGTATCGAGGTTTAGCGGCGTGCAATCGTCGGCGCCGCGAATCAACACGCCGGCGGGCATGTCATACTCGAGAGACTCGTGATTGATCATCAACTCCAGGCGCTTCTCAGAACCCTGTGGTCCAAACCCGTAAGACTTCACCAACAATCGTTTCGGATCGGGCGACGTCACTTTCAACGGAATCGCCGTAGTCGCAGGCGAAGACGGATACGAGAGATCGAGCACCTGCGTGGCGCTCGGAAGATTGAGCGTGTAGGTCGTGCCGTCCGCCTTCACGTACGCCTTGTCGAACGTGACCTTCAACGTCGTTCCAACATTGTCGACGTCACCTTCAAATGAGCCTTCGAGAGTTGTCGATGCGGCCCACGGTGCTGTTTGCGTGATGGTCAAATCGAAATCGGTCTTGGGAATCACGACATCGTTGTCGGTGCTGCCGGCCGGCCGTTCAATCACGAAACTTCCTAAATTAGAATCGAGTGTCAAAGGAAACGTATGCGGATCCGGTGCGACTGTTGTGCTTGGCTGCGCGGAGTAACGAATAGTGACTTCCTTGGTGCCACCGCTATTGAAGGTCCTCGAACTGGGCGTAG
>DATJKO010000675.1:0-2944 GCA_035491355.1 Pyrinomonadaceae bacterium | reverse complement strand
CGGATGAATCGATCCGAGTATCGCAAGTTTCGTATTCGCGGAGTTGAAGGTGCGAACGACTTCGCGTCGATGCATGAAGTCATCACGCGGCGTTATCGACGTGTACTCGAAGAGGGAAAGCCTTTGCCCGATTTGATCGTGATCGACGGCGGTAAGGCGCAACTCACGGCAGCAGGTGTGGCGATGAGTGAACTCGGGCTCGAAGCGGTGCCGATGGTCGGCGTAGTCAAGCCGCCGCAACGACACAACGACGTAGCCTACCTGCTGATGAAAGGGCGCGAGGATGAACCGATCTATCTCGATTCGCACTCGCTGATCCTGCGGCTGCTGCAAATGATCCGCGACGAGACGCACCGCTATGCTGTCACGTACCACCGCAAGCGACGCGAGTTGCGCGACTTCACTTCAGAGCTGACGGCGATTCCGGGTGTTGGCGACAAGCGCAAAGGACGGCTGTTGCGTCACTTCGGTTCGATTCAAAGGATTTCGAAGGCTGGGGTTTCGGAACTTACGCCTTTTGTAGGCAGGAAAACTGCAGAAGAGATCGCGGGTCATTTCGAGCGACAGCGAGTTCTCGCCGCCACTGGAAACACAAAGCACAGCGAAGACGCGGAGACCGCTACGAACTGAGCCCGTCGTTTGCTCGACTTGGTGAACTCGTGACTGGCTCCACCTGGTCAGCAGCGACTGACAGCGCGTCAGCCACCAACTGAGCCTGCTCTTTCTGGTGGATGCTGTAGGAACCCGTCGCGGGACTCGCTGACGACGCGCGTCCGACATATCGCGGGCGACGACAGTCGGGCAACAAGTTCTCCAAACGCTCCTGCATAAACGTCCAGCCGCCCATGTTCTGCGGTTCTTCCTGCGCCCAAACAAGCTCGCGTACGTTTTCATACCGCGTGAGCGTCTCGCGAATGCTCGTCAACGGGAACGGGTAAAACTGTTCGAGACGCACAATCGCGACCTGCGACGTCGGCGCTTTCTTGCGCGCATCGATCAAGTCGTAATACAACTTGCCGCTACACAGCACGACCTTCTTCACCGCTGCCTGATCTGTAATTTCAGCGTCGTCAATCAGCGGTTTGAACCCGCCACTCGCCAACTCCTCGATCGTCGACGACGCAGCGGGTAGACGAAGCAAACTCTTCGGCGTCATCACGACAAGCGGGCGTTCCATGCCGCGACGTACCTGTCGACGCAGCAAATGGAAATACTGCGCCGGTGTCGTCGGGTAACAAACGGCCAAATTGTTTTCCGCGCACAGTTGCAGATAGCGTTCGAGCCGCGCACTCGAGTGTTCCGGCCCCTGCCCTTCATAACCGTGCGGCAACAACATCACGACGCGTGACCTCTGCTTCCACTTGTCTTCGGACGCAGCGATGTACTGATCGATGATCGTTTGCGCGCCGTTTCCGAAATCACCAAACTGCGCTTCCCACAAAACGAGCGCGTCCTCGGCGATGACCGAGTACCCATACTCGAAACCCAACACGCCTTCCTCCGACAACGAACTGTCGAACACGTCGAACCGCGCGTCGGAATTCTCGTCTGACCGCAGCTCCGACAGCGGCGCCCACGCTTTTCCGGTCTGCGTGTCGTAAAGCACCGCGTGACGCTGGCTGAACGTGCCGCGACCCGAATCTTGTCCGCTCAAACGGACGCGCGTCCCTTCGAGCACGAGCGATCCAAACGCGACCGCCTCGGCAAACGCCCAATCGATCGGAACACTTCCGTCGCCCATTTTCGCGCGGCGTGCCAGTTGGCCCACCATCTTCGGATTGACGTTGAAACCTTCCGGTACAACCGCGATCTTGTGCGCGATCGTTTTGATCGTTTCCGGATCGACACCCGTCGGAACAATCGGCGAACCATCGAGTTCTTCCACACGCGGCAAGGCGTGCGGTGGGTCCTCGGCGACTTTCCGTTTGGCATTCGCGAGTGCGTCTTCGTAACGGCGCACGCGTTCCGCGATCAGATTGTTTACCTCTTCCTCAGTGACGACGCCTTCTTTGATCAGGCGCTTCGCGTAGACAGTGCGCACGCCGGGATGTGCCTTCACGCGCGCGTACATCAGCGGCTGTGTGTAGCTCGGCTCGTCAGTTTCGTTGTGGCCCAAGCGGCGAAAACCGATCAGATCGATTACGACGTCCTTGTTGAACTCCTGACGGTAGTTGAGCGCGATTTGCATTACGCGATACGCGGCTTCCGGATCGTCGCCGTTGATGTGAAAGATCGGCAACTGCGTCATGCGCGCGACATCAGTCGAGTAGATCGTCGAACGTCCTGCCTCCGGCGACGTCGTAAAGCCAATCTGGTTGTTGATGATGATGTGGATCGTTCCGCCGGTGCGATAACCTTTCAACTGCGCCAGGTTCAGCGTTTCCATCACAACGCCCTGACCCGCAAACGCAGCATCGCCGTGGAGCAGCACCGGCAGCGCGAGGTCAATCACCTGCTCGCGCGTCGCGCCGTCGTGGCCCATCGTTTCGTCCTGCTTCGCGCGCACCATGCCTTCGACGACCGGATCGACTGCTTCGAGGTGACTCGGATTCGGCGACAACGACAGATTCACTTTGCGACCATCGCCCACGGCGCGTTCGCCGGTGGCGCCCTGGTGATACTTCACGTCGCCTTCGTCCGCAGGAAACTCAGGATGGACCGAACCTTCAAACGCCGCGAAGATTCGTTCGCACAGGTTACCAATGACGTTCGCGAGCACGTTCAGCCGGCCGCGATGGGCCATGCCGAAGACGATCTCGTTCACGCCTCGTTCGGCCGCGCCGTCGATCAGTCGATCCAGCACGGGAATGACCGTTTCGCAGCCTTCGAGTGAAAAACGTTTCTGTCCGAGATACTTCGTGTGCAGAAAACGTTCGAACTGCTCGGCCGAGATCAACTTCCAAAGCAAACGCTTCTTGACTTCAACCGGAACCGGCTCAGGCTC
>DATJKO010000674.1:0-2533 GCA_035491355.1 Pyrinomonadaceae bacterium | reverse complement strand
TTACGTTCCGCTTGCCGGATAACCTGGCGGCCGGCACGTACCACGTAAAAGTAGTTTTTGGTAACCAGTTTAGTAACACCACATCGATCCGCGTGGGAAACTGAAGTGATTCAGTGTTTCCAACTATCGGCGGCTGCTGTTTAGGGAGAAATATCTTAGATGTCGAATCGTCTTCGGGCTCTTACTAAGACGCGATTGCGCATTTTCCTGGTCATCGCGACTTGTCTGGCTCTGGTAGGGCTCGGAAGTGTTTTGTTTCCATCACCGTCGGGCGCACAGGTGCGGCAGCGGCAGCCTAACTCGGGCAAGCGCAAGCGTCCGCCGTTTGTGCGTGGCGAAGTGCTGGTCCGTTACCGGAGTGAAACGTTAGCTCGAAACAGAACTGGAATCACTAACGTTCCATCAGCTGACGGCACGTCGATGAGTCTTCGCGTAGAACAGTTCGCGGGCTCGGATATCGTCGAAGGGCTTCGTCTCGTTCGCGTTCCAGCGGGCGACACGCTCAAAGCAGTGGCCGCGCTGAGAAGACAGCCGGACGTGCTCTACGCCGAACCGAACTACATCGTGCGCGCCACGCAAAATTCCAACGACCCCCGGTTGTCGGAGCAGTATGCGCTTACCAAGATCGATGCGCAGACGGCATGGAACACCAACACCGGCAGTAGCAGCGTTGTCGTTGCCGTAGTCGACCAGGGCATCAACATCACCCACGAAGATCTCGCCGCCAACATTTGGACCAATCCTTCCCCAGGCTCCGTTCCGGGCATCTCGGGCGACTTGCACGGATTCAACTTCGTCAATAACAACGGCACAGTCTTTAGCGGCAATCCCCTTGAGGACCACGCCAGCCACGTTGGTGGAATCATCGGCGCCGCGGGCAACAACGGCAAGGGAGTTGCCGGCGTCAATTGGTCCGTTGGTCTGATGTCGCTGAAGTTTCTCAGCGAAGATGGTTTTGGCAGCACGGTCGACGCGATTCGCGCTTGCGATTACGCGGTGAAGATGCGGCAACTCTGGCTGACCGCGCCCGTCGGCACTAAAGGCGCGAACATTCGCGTGGTAAATGCGAGCTTCGGCGGCGCTCCCTTCTCGCAGGCCTTCTTTGATGTGGTTGGTGGACTAAACAACGTCGGAATACTTTTCGTCACGGCGGCGGGTAACGTCGAGGACGGCACTAAAGATACGAATAACGATCTGGTTCCGCATTATCCATCGAACTTCAACCTCCCGAACGTTATCGCCGTCGCCGCCACAGACTCGCTCGATCTGGTCCCGCCGTTTTCGCACTTCGGTGCGACGACAGTCCACCTGGGCGCCCCAGGCGTAAGCATTCTCAGTACCGTTCCGGCGCCTCAGTTGTACGACTCATTTAGTGGCACGTCGATGTCGGTGGGTTTTGTCTCGGGCGCGGCCGCTCTGCTATGGGCACAGAATCCGAATCTTACGGTGGCACAGGTAAAGAACCTGTTGTTGCTCAACGGCGACATTCAAACGGCGCTTATCAACAAGACGCTCACCGGTCGTAGACTGAACGTCGCCAAGAGTTTTACTTCGCTGACCGATTTGGCTACCGACGTCCAGCCACCCGGAGCGCCGGGCGGATTCAACATCACTTCACAAACGGATCGGGCCATATCTCTCGGCTGGACCGCGACCGGCGATAACGGCTCGACCGGTGAAGCCTCCCTTTATCAAGTCAACTTTACCGACGGCTCATCAGGGACTGTCTTTCCACTGAGAGGCGTGATGCCGGTGCCTTCAGGATCTCCGCAAACTGCGCTCGTCAAAATTCCGTTTCGACATACGAGCGGGACTCTAAATCTGCGGGCCTTCGATAACGTCGGAAACGAAGGCACGGTCGTTAACGTGCCGGTCAACGTTCCGCTGGCGGCTGGAGATCCGTACGTGCCAACCGTTGGTGGTGCGCAGTCGCTGACGACCGGCGGCGAACGCATAGACCTTAACGACGACGATATTTACGCCGACTTTTTATTGCCGAGCGGCTTTACGTTTCCATTCTTTGGCGAGAACTTTGGCGACCTTGTCATCTCTTCAAATGGCGCGCTCTATTTCATGGCGCCCCCGACGCGCAATAACGGAGATGCTGACGATGCGGAAAGTTCGCCGAGAAAGTTAGGCGGTTACAAGATGATCGCCGGACTCTGGGACGATCTGGATTTGCGCGACTCTCGCCGTTCTGATGCGGGTGTGTACGTCAGCAAGCCGACGGCGAATCAAATCATCTTCCGCTGGCAAGGTGTACCGTGCGACTTTGATCCCGTCGCTGGGCAATGCACTGGCCTGACGCCGATCAATTTCGAAATCGAGCTGAACACGAATGGCGTTATCAAGACTCGTTACGGCGCCGGTAACACTAACGTGCTGCCGACAGTCGGCCTCGGCGGTGGTGAACCCGACGCGTACGTAATCGCTTCCCACACGTCCGAGGAGAACACGATGAATCTGACGAACGCCGCCGAGATCATTTACACGCCGCGCGCTTCGTCGCCATCGCCGTCACCGTCACCTTCGC
>DATJKO010000673.1:0-6292 GCA_035491355.1 Pyrinomonadaceae bacterium | reverse complement strand
GAGATTCTGAAACAACGGTGCCAGTTTGAGAAGAGAAAATTTTTCAACCAGAAGTGTGGCTATAGAAAACTGTCTCAACGAAGGGGTTCACCCCAGCATCTTGTGTCTTTTGTGCCTCTTTGTGGCTAACTCTTTATGGCGCTAATTGATCGGAATCGTAACCGTCGCGGAACCTGCTTTACCCGGAGGAAAGCGTTTCTGACGCGCGATTCGCAACGCGTTCGCATCGCCACCTGACGCCTGCGTCACTCGTCCTGATTCGTCATAGGTGACACTCACAACCACTCGCTTCGGTCCAGGTTTCGCCGGATCAGCAACGGGCGCGGGCACTGTTCCCGCCGTCTCCGCGGCTCGTGCTGCTTCGCGGGCGCGTCGTTCTTTCTCACGCTGACGTCGCGCAGCTGCGTCGGCGTCTTCGGCTGCCGATGAAGTGGCTTCTGTCGCTTGCGGCTGCGCCGGAGTTTCAGACTGCGTACTCTGCTGCGCCGTAGGCTGAGGCGCTGACTCGGCCGAACCTGTGCTCGACGACGCGCGGCTCTTGTACCAGCCGGCGGGGACACCAATTACCGCCACACTCGCAAGAATCGCGACGCCGATCGCGCCGATAAATATCGGCTTGCGACGTCCAGCGGCTTCGCGGCCCATCGCCAGAAACGCCGGCGCAAACGATCTCTCAGTTTCAGACTTGGAATTCAAGTGCTCCTTCGGAGTCTGTTCGGCGAGCTCATCAGGTTCCGGTACGTAGTCCGGAGGAAACGCCGTTCCCGGCGAGATGTTTTCGTCGAGGCGACGCAGTCCTTCAAGCACTACCTGCGTCCACGGTTGATTGATGGTGCGATTCTTAGCTTCGGCGTCGGCGCTGAATTCAAACTCCGCATTCGGGAGCGTCAGTGCGTAGTAAACAGCGTCGATGCCGTGCAGCACACCGATGCGCGCGTCAACCACGGAACCGGTTTGCAGGTAAAAATAGCCCGCACCTTGTGGATAGAGAACTTTAAGACGTCCGCTCTTTCGTTGATTGCAGAAAAACTCGATCAGCTCTGAAAGTGAAAGGTCACTGAGGTGTCCAGTTAGTGCCATGAGAACTCGTCCCTTCTACGAAAAGACATTCAGGTTGGAAAAGAGGAGAGAATGGCGCGCCGGATTGCCGGCGCGCCATGAAGGTAGGTTTACGGAACCAACGCAAACTTGTAGTTGATAGTGCCTGAGACTTTGACCGGTTGACCTGAAAGTTTCGTAGGAGAGAACCGGGCCTTCAGTGCTGCCTGCACCGCCGCGTCGCGCAGGATTGCCGGACCACTGGTCGCCGTCGCGGAGAGGACTTTGCCGGCCTCGTCGAGCACGACTTCAACCGAGACCAAACCGGCCTGTCTCATTCGCTTCGCAGCTTCCGGATAAATTGGCTGCGGCAACGTGATCGCAGTGCCATTCAGCACGCCGCCAGAAATCGGTTTCAGAATCGGACGTGGCGCCGGTGGTGGTTCTTCGAGACTCACGCGGACTTCCTGGTTCGTCATCACAGTCGCCGGCGTTTTTACGTCGGTCGGATTCATGACCATTTTGGTCGTGGAAGCTGATGCAGCCGGAAGGTCGGAAGCGATCGTTTTCGGTTCGCGCGATTTTTTCCCTTTCGGCTCGACGACAGGTTTGACGGGGGTGTTTGCGACCGTGTTCGGAGTAGGGTTGGCAGCGACGGGAGCGGGCTGAGGAGCGCCAGCCGGGGTTCCCGACATTGTCTTCAACATGTTCTCGTCGAGGTAATACATGATCGAGCGATACGTAACTTCCGTGGGCTCGAACGTGATGCCGCGTTGGTCAACGACGGCCACTGAGGTCGTCATCTTGTTCCAGTTGCCGAGGAAGTCGAATTCGTACTTGTACGTTTCCTTGCTCATGAGCGAGCCATCGGGATTCAGCATAGTCATCTCGCTGATGTTTCCCTTTTCGTCGTACTTGTAGACTTCCTTACCCGTCAGCGTAGAGCCCGTAATCGGGAAATACTGGTTCTCGGTCTTGGAGCCCTTCACGTCGTAGGCAGCGACTTCAACCAGAACGTGCTTGCCTTCGGCCGGTTTACCTTCGGCTGAGATTAGCTTGGCGACTTCGGTTCGGACGCGCCGGACGGGGCCGATCAAACCGTCGCGAGATCGGTCGCTTTCGACGGCGGCATTTACAGCTGGGGCATTCCCGGCCCTCGCCGTAACGTTCGTCTGGGCACTTGCCGAAGCTCCAAAGAGCAGCAGGGCAAGCGTGATGTAGCTCAATCGATTCGACATTCTGAACATTTCTTTCTCCTAATTCGCTGAGGCGGGTCAAATTTGGAAGATTTTGTCGTGAGGGCGGGCCGGTTATTTCGAGTTCCGCCGCACGAAGCCGGGCGGGCCCAAGCCATACTAACGAAGTTAAACCGTGTTTGTCTACAGTTAACTCACAGAGCGGGTTACATCTTTGGGATCCGAGGCGTTGAGGAGCTGGTCGGTGCGGTTCAGCGAGATGACCTCGTGGGCGGCCTGGTAGACCTTCTCCACGGTCGTTTTCGCGATTTCCTGGCCGTAAATCAAGCGGTGATGGTCGCCCAACAGGATGAAAGCGTGGGGCGTCGTGCGGTCCATTATCATGACTACGGGGGAGCCAACAGCCGCAGCCAAGTGGGCCGGCCCGGTGTCGTTCGAGACCATTAAGGTCAATCTGGCCTGGGCGGAGATGAGCTGGGGGATGGTCAGCCGGTCGAAAAAGATGGTGGCCGGGGGAAACACGGAGCGCATGTGGGGCACCATGGGGCGTTCTTCGGGGCCGGCGAAGACAATCACGCGGACGCGATCGTTGCGGATCAGGTGATCGGCGAGCTCGACGTAGTGTTCCAACGGCCAGCGGCGTGTGACGTGACCGGCACCGGGAAACAGACCGACCAGTAGTTCGCCTGACTGCGCCTTTTCTTTCTTGAGCAATCCATCGACAGTCAAGTCTTCGGCGGGACTGGTCCTCAGGACTGGAACTCGTGGCGCGTTCTGAATGCCGAGTGGTTCGATGACGTCGAGGTAACGATCGACGGCGTGGCGATCTGTTCGTTCCGCGGCTGGTCGGGGGCTGAAATTGGCGAGGTAATCGAGTGAGCGGCCGGGGCGTCGGGAGTAAAGCCGGTTGCGCGCGCCCGACAGGTAACCCAGCAGGTTGGTTTCCGATAAGCTGTGAAGGTCGATGACGAAATCGAACTTCGCCTCGCGCACCTGCTTCACAAACTTGATGATGCGCCAGATGGAAACCACCGTGTTTCCGTCGCGCAGGCCGATGCGATCGACTTCGAAAATCCGATTCGCGTAACCCGACAGTTCGACCACTTCGTTCGCCGGTTTGCCGACTGCAACTGTGATCCGCGCGTCAGGGAAACGCCGTCGGATGGCGCGCAACGCCGGCAGGCTCAAAACAACATCGCCGAGCTGTCCGAAATCGATGACGAGTATGTTGGTTGGATCAAAGTGCACTGTTTAGGGGCTTGGTTCTAATCTTCTCTGCGAACCCTGCGTATCTCTGCGTTCGAGTATACGGTGCAAAAGATCTAACGCAGAGGCGCAGAGATACGCAGAGTTCGCAGAGAGGTTATAGGGAAACAGGTTTCCAGCCCCTTGTGCAAGTAAACTGGTCAATGGCTCTTATGCTCTGGGCAACGCTGCGCATCTCTGTGTTCCTCGGCGTAACTCTGTGTTCCTCTGCGTCTCTGCGTTAGAAGTATTAACGGTGCAAAAGATCTACCGCAGAGACGCAGAGGAACGCAGAGTTCGCTGAGAGGAGAGTTCAGTTTCCCTCCAGTTCTCGCAGATCGCGGCCGGTCATTTCGGTGGGTTTGTCTGTTCCAAGGAGCGCGAGGAGCGTGGGCGCGATGTCTTCGAGCGCGCCGCCGCTTCGCAGCTTCAACCCGATTGACTCTTCGTCGATCAAATGAAACGGCACGGGATTGATCGTGTGCGCGGTGTGCGGACTACCCGTTGTCGGATCGATCATCTGTTCCGCGTTACCGTGGTCGGCGGTGATCAGCGTTACCCCGCGCGCCCGGTGCATCCGTTTGGTGATCCAACCAAGACACGTATCGACATACTGGCACGCCTCGATCGTCTTATCGAGCTTACCTGTATGACCGACCATATCGGGATTCGCGAAATTAATGACCAACACATCAGTCTCACGTTCGTCGATCGCGCGCAGCACTTTGTCAGTTACCTTGAACGCCGACATCTCAGGCAGCAAATCGTAAGTGGCGACCTTCGGCGAGGGCACCAGCAACCGTTTCTCACAAGCATGCTCTTTCTCGACACCGCCGTTGAAGAAATACGTGACGTGAGCGTACTTCTCCGTCTCCGCGAGCCGAAGATTCTCCACCCCCACATTAGCCCAAACTTCGGCGAGCACGTGGTGATGGGCGCGAGGTGGAAACGCCACCGGCAGATCGAACGTCGCGTCGTACATCGTGAAACAGACAAACGCGAGATACGAAACGTCAGTCGGGAACTCGCCGAACCCGGGGGCCGCGAGCGCTCGCGTCAGTTGACGTGCGCGATCGGGACGAAAGTTGAAGAAGATGACTGAGTCGCCGTCCTCTATAGTCGCGACTGGCGAACCGTCCTGACGCACGATTGCGACCGGCTCGACAAACTCGTCAGTAATGCCGCGTTCGTACGATTCGTGGATCGCGGTGATTGGGTCGGTCGCTCGCAGGCCGATTGCCTTCGTCAGCAAATCGTAAGCGCGCTGAGTACGTTCCCAACGCTTGTCGCGATCCATCGCGTAGTAACGACCAACGACCGTGGCGATCTCACCAATCCCGATCTCCGCCATCTTGCGTTGCACCGCGCCGACGTACTCAGCGGCGGACGAAGGCGGCGTGTCGCGTCCGTCGAGGAAGCAGTGAACAAACACGCGTTCCACTTTCTTATCCGCCGCCATGCGCAGCAACGCGTACAGATGCGTGATTGAAGAATGGACCTGCCCGTCGGAGATGAGTCCCATCAGGTGCAGCGACTTTCCGCGGTCACGCGCTTGGTCCATCGCGTCGCTCAGCACCGCATTGCGGAAGAACGCACCGGTTTCGATCTCGTGATCGACGAGCGATACGTCCATGCGAATGACGCGACCGGCGCCGATGTTCAAGTGACCGACTTCCGAGTTTCCCATCACGCCCGCGGGCAGACCGACGCGCGCACCGTGCGCCTCAAGCAGCGTGTGCGGGTATTTCTCGCAGAGCTCGTCGTAGAAAGGAGTGGCCGCGAGAGCGATCGCGTTTCCCTCACGAGCGGCGGAGTAGCCCCACCCGTCGATAATGATCAGCGCGAGCGGAGCGCGTTTCTTAGTCAAACTTTACCTCGACGTGAAATGCTTTCTTACCGGGATAACGTGCCGCCTCGCGCAAGTCTTCCTCGATACGCAACAACTGATTGTATTTGGCGATGCGATCGGTGCGCGACAGCGATCCAGTTTTGATTTGCCCGGCATTTGTAGCGACTGCGAGATCGGCTATGAACGGATCTTCAGTCTCGCCGGAGCGATGCGAGATGATCGCGGTCCGCCCGTTCGTTTGCGCGAGGGCGATGCAGTCGAGAGTTTCAGTCAGCGTGCCTATCTGATTGACTTTGATCAGTATCGAGTTGGCGACGCCGAGGTCGATTCCCTTTTGCAGGAACGCAGTGTTGGTCACAAACAGATCGTCGCCGACAAGTTGCACACGACTGCCGATCTCGTCGGTGAGTTTCTTCCATCCGTCCCAATCGTTTTCCCCCATACCGTCTTCGATCGAGATGATCGGATAGCTGTCGCACCACGACTTCCAATACGCAACCATCTCGTCGCTCGTCAGTTTGCGCTTATCGCTTTTCTTGAAAACGTAGGAAGTGCCGTCGTAAAACTCGCTCGCCGCTGGATCGAGCGCCAGCAGACAATCCGTGCCGGTTTTGTATCCCGCCTGGTTGATCGCTTCGAGAATTGTTTCGATGGCCTCTTCGTTCGACCGCAGGTTCGGTGCGAAACCGCCTTCGTCGCCCACGCTGGTGGCGTAGCCTTTCTTCTTCAGCACGGTTTTGAGTACGTGGAAAACTTCAGCACCGATTCGCAATGCCTCGCTGAAAGTCGGGGCGCCGACGGGAACCACCATGAACTCCTGAAGGTCGACATTGTTATCGGCGTGTGCGCCGCCGTTGATGATGTTCATCATCGGTACCGGCAAAGTGCGTGAGTTGGGACCGCCGAGGTAGCGATAAAGCGGAAGTTCGAGATTGGCGGCGGCGGCGCGCGCGGTCGCCATCGA
>DATJKO010000672.1:0-3917 GCA_035491355.1 Pyrinomonadaceae bacterium | reverse complement strand
TAGTGGCTTCTGGACGATATACACCGCAGGGGTGAGGCTTGTGACAGGAATCTAGGAAACGCGCTGCACGACGACGATGCGGGGAATGCTCTGAAGATCGGGGCGAATCTCCACTAAACGCCAAAGCTCCGGATTGGTCAGTTCTTGAACTCGCTCACCCTGGTCGAATCCGATTTCCATGATCAGATGCCCGTTCGGTTTCAAGTACGTTGGCCCGTCCTGAAGCAGCCTTCGAATCACGCTGAGTCCGTCCGAGCCGGGCGACAGCGCGACCAACGGTTCATGATCTCGTACTTCGCGTTGTAAACCGGGCAACGCGCTCGCAGAAACATACGGCGGATTCGAGACGATGAGATCGAACGCAGCTGAATTCACCGCCGCGAAACAATCAGAGATCTGAAAATCGATTCTCTCGCTGACACCGTGACGGCTCGCATTTTCTGCGGCCACCCTCAGCGCCGCGTCCGACACATCAACCGCCACTGCCCGCGCGTCCATTCGCTGGCACAGCAACGTCACGGCGATACACCCCGATCCCGTTCCGACGTCGCAAATCAACGGCAACTGCACTCCGTCCATGACCCCCAGCGCCGCTTCCACTAGCAACTCCGTCTCCGGTCGCGGTATAAGCACATCCGGCGTCACACGAAACTCGCGACCGTAGAAGTCTTGAAACCCCGTGATGTACTGGAGCGGTTCGCCGGCGGTGCGCCGCGACACTGCATCGCGGAAACGATCCATGTCCGACTCCACGACCGGATCTTCCGCATGGCTGATCAAGAACGTTCGATCTTTGCCGAGCACGAACGAAAGCAACGATCCCGCTTCGCGCCTCGCTTCCGGCACACCCGCCGCTTGCAGCGCTTGCGCGGCTTCCCTTAGTGATTCGGCAATAGAATCCGGTTTAGACATTCGCAGTTTCAGGAACGAGTCAGTGATTCAGAGTTTCTTTTGAACATAAGAACGAGTCTCGTTCCTCCCGTGACGTCAAGGACCCTCGAAGCGACAGGCTTCGAGGGTTCTGGCGTATAAAGGGAAGAGAGTTTAACAACGTTTGGCGATTATGGCGGCCAGCCGAGGGGTTGCAATGGGTGCATTGTCCAAAAGCTTACTGCTGTTTACTCTCAATTGGCTCGATGCTCAATTAACGGTCCTCTGGGTGCGCCTCAACGTCGCCAGCGAAGGAAACGCCCTCATGGCTCGCCTCCTCGAACACGGCGATCTCCCGTTTATCTCAATTAAACTCGCGATCGGCGCCGGCGCGGCCTACATTCTCTACCGCTTTGCTCATTTGACGCTCGCCAAACGCGGCATGACCGTCGTGCTCGCGCTTTACGTCGCGCTGATGTTCGTGCACGTCGCGACGGGGTGCGTCGCGCTCGGCCTAAACCTCCCGCTGTTCTAATCCGTATTTTCAGCTGTCAAATGCGGGGCTATAATGGCCCAGCAAGCCACTTTTTGTGACAGCCGCTGCAACGACAACGATGCCCAACGCGAGGGCATCTTAAAACACGCCCGTTTTTGACAACATATCTATCCAGAGACGAAAGAAGAGGCTTTATGTACAGACTTTCAGCCCGCCAGATTTTATTGATCGCTCTTATTTCAGGTTTATTCGCAGCCGGAAGCGTGGTGCTGTTCGATCGCATATCGAAACGTTTTGAACCTTCGCAAGCTGCTTTCACTGAAAACGCACCGTCGGGAATCTCCGATCCTTCGACCGTCACCGATGAACAGAACAACATCGAAGTTTACCGGACGTTGAGCCCCGGCGTGGTGTTCATCCATTCAACTTCATACGCGCGCGACTTTTTCGGATTCGTCGAACCGCAGGAAGGTTCGGGCTCCGGATCGATCCTCGACCAGAACGGAAACATCCTGACTAACTATCACGTCATCGCCGGCGCACAAAAACTTTCCGTGAGTCTTGGCGGCAAGAAAGATTATCCGGCAGTTATCGTCGGTCGCGATCCTGACACGGATCTCGCCGTTATTCGCTTGACCGAAAAACCCGCAGGTCAATTAACCGTCGTTCCGATGGGTGATTCAGACAAGCTTGTCGTCGGACAGAAGGTGCTCGCGATCGGTAATCCGTTTGGTTTGGATCGCACGTTGACGACCGGTGTAATCAGCGGATTGCAACGTCCCATCAGAGCACGAAACGATCGTTTGATCGAAGGTGCCATTCAGACTGACGCCTCGATCAATCCCGGCAACTCGGGTGGGCCACTGCTCGACTCGCGCGGCCGAATGATCGGTATCAACTCGCAGATACTTTCGCCATCGGGCAGTTCGGCGGGTGTTGGATTTGCCGTACCGGTCGGGATTGCGAAACGCGTCGTGCCCCAGCTCCTGCAATACGGACAAGTGCGCCGGCCGAAGCTCGGCATCAGCACTCGCGACGTTGAGTCAATCCGCAATCAGGTTGATCTGCCGGTGCAAGATGGTGTGCTGATCATCCAGGTCGCCAGGGGCAGTGGTGCAGCCGCGGCGGGATTGCGTGGTATGACGCAGACCGAGATGGGCGACTTCGAACTCGGCGACATCATCGTCGGTATCGATAGCGACAAGGTTACGAATTCAGACGATCTGTTCCGCGTGCTCGACAGGCATCAGATCGGCGAAACAGTGCAGGTGCATCTCTGGCGCGACGGACGTCGCATGTCGGCGCCAGTGCGCTTAACGGAATCACCGGATTCACGTCGTTAACCTTTGAGATCTCAGATCGAGATCTCAGATCTGATATGCATCAGACCACTCACTTCTTCAATCTTGGTTATGGGTGGTTGTGTAAGCATTGCAGCGCGGAGAACACGGAACGAAAGCACCATCATCACCACCATCAACAACACGATGCTCATCGTAGTGGCCCACCTTTAGCCAAGTGGGTCGAGGACGGTGAGCTTCGTGGTTTGATGTGTCCTCGTTGCGGGATTGCAGAGCCCGTCGCGCGACGTTAACGCCCAAACCCCTCTTCGTAGTCACGCAAACTTCGAGTAATCACGTCAAGTGCTTCGAGACGTCCGTACACGTCTGTAATCTCCACTCGCTTCCGTTCATCGCTGGGCAGTTGTTTGTAGCTCAGGAAATAGTGTCGTAATCGATCGACGAGACCGGAAGGTACTTCGTCAATATTCTCGATGCTACCGAACGCGAGGTCCGACTCGAGCACGGCGATGATCTTGTCGTCAGCCTGTTGGCCGTCGATCATTCTGAGTCCGCCGATTGGTCGCGCGTGGAGGAAGAAACTGCCGTGCGTGAAGGTTTTTTCCGAGAGGACGCAGATGTCCATCGGATCTTTGTCGCCTTCTATGCCTTTACGGCCGGTGCGTTGTTCGCACAGTTCAGCCACTTCGCGGTCGCAATAAGTTTGCGGAATGAAACCATAAAGCGTCGGGCACATTGATGAGAAGCGTTGCGGGCGATCGACGCGCAAGTGACCCGACCACTTGTCGAGCTCATACTTGACTGCGTCGGTGGGAACGATCTCGATGTAAGCGTTGACGAGTTCGGGTGTGCGCGGCCCGGGGGTCACGCCGTGCCACGGATGCGCCTGGAATAGTTGTTTGTTCATTGGCTTTCTTCTCGAATCCGGCGCGATGATAAAATGTCGCCGGTCGAAACCCAACCTGCTTTGTGTCTTTTGTACCTTTTGTGGCTATGGCAGCTAGTGCCGAAATCATAAGCAAACCGGTCGCAGGCGTGATCTCGTTGCGCTGGATCATCAGCGCGCGCGACGACCTCGTCTGGTTCATCGGATCGGTGGTGACGAGTTATGCGCTGCTGTTTCTGTACGTGAAAGGGATCCTGCCGCTGGTGCCGATGGCGGCGCTTTGGGCCATCCTGATCGACGCCCCTCACGTGTTCGGCACGTTCTCGCGTACGTACTTCGATCGTGCGGAACGAAAGAACCGCGC
>DATJKO010000671.1:0-4829 GCA_035491355.1 Pyrinomonadaceae bacterium | reverse complement strand
GAAGCCGTGGCGAGCAGTTCACTTGCTCAACTACAACACGGACGCAGACCTCGAGGCGCTCGGACAGAATCTGGAGGCACTCGCAAAGCAGGGAATCAACGTCATCATCCTCGAGGTTGATTACAACTTCGCCTTCAAGTCTCATCCCGATCTCCGCCACGGAACCAATCCGATTACTCGCGATGGCGCGCGAAAGTTTGCGGCGTTGTGCAAGAAACTCGGCATTCGTCTGATTCCAGAGTTTCAATCGTTGGGCCACCAATCGTGGAAGGCGGAGACCTTTCCGCTACTCACGGTTTATCCAAACTTCGATCTCACACCAGGCGCGTTCCCTAACAACGACGGGATCTATTGTCGCGAGTGGGATCCGACAAACCCGGAAGTGTGGCGAATCGTCTTCGAGTTGCTGGACGAGATCATCGATGCGTTTCGTGCAGACGCCATACACGTCGGTATGGACGAGGTTTTTCTGCTCGGGTCAGACAAGTCGCCGTCGACAACGGGTAAGGATCCGGGAGTGCTGTTGGCGAACGCGGTGAATGAACTTCACCGGCATCTGGTGCGCAAACGACACGTCGAGATGTTGATGTGGGGCGACCGGCTGATCGACGCCGCGCAGTACGATTACGGCGAGTGGGAAGCAGCGAAGAACGGCACCGCCACCGCGATCGACAAGATTCCGAAAGACATCATCATCTGCGACTGGCATTACGAACTACGCGACAGTTATCCCTCGATTCCGATGTTTATCGGAAAGGGATTTCGTGTCTTGCCGTCAGGCTGGAAGGACGTGGACGCGACGAAGGGATTCATCAGCTTCAGCCGTTCGCATGCTGGACCAAGGATGCTCGGTCATCTCTTCACCACGTGGGGTGTCGCGAAAGATGCGTTGGTGCAATTCCCGCCGCTGCTTGAAGGTATGAAGGTGTTGCTGAATACAGAACAAAACAGATCGACCCGATAAATCAACTCTTCTCTAAGGCGTCTTAATTTAACTCTGCCTACTCTGCGAATCTCTGCGTTCCTCTGTGTCCTCTGCGGTTATGCTTTTACTCCAGATCTAACGCAGAGACGCAGAGGAACGCAGAGATCGCGGAGGAACGCAGATGATTCTGGCCGAACAGAGAGATGAGACCTACCTGGAACGGAAATCTGCTCTGCGATCTCGGCGTACCTTTGCGTCTCTGCGTTAGATCTGGAGTAAAAGCAGCATGACCCCCAGAGGACACAGAGGAACGCAGAGATCGCAGAGCACATTTCCAGGTAGGCCCCTACTCTGTAACCCAACGCAGACCTTCGCGAGCGACGTCGGCGGGGATCTCGTGATCGCCATCGAACTCACGAAAGGTGACGTTGTAGCCCTGCGATGTGAGCGCGCCGGCGATGCGGCGGCCGCAGCGATCGATCGGAAGAATGTGATCGTGAGTGCCGTGTGAGATGAAGATGCGCGGCTGGCCTTGCGGCGTGCCACTTACGACGAAGCCCGGAGAAAACGCGACGATACTGTGAAACAGATCGCCGTTGATTAAGCCGAGTGAGAGCCCGTACGAGGCACCGTCCGAAAAGCCGCCGATTGAAATACGCGACCGATCGATCGCGGTAGTCTCAAAAACTCGGGTCAGCGCGCGATTCAGGAAGTCCACGTCGACTCCAAAGCCACTCCCAAACCCGCTACCGCCAACCGCGTCCCAAGTCGTGTCGCGTGAGTTCGGCGCGAGCACGGCGACACCTGCTTCTTCGTACGTCGAACCGAGATACCAAAACATGTCGTCCGCACTCTGCGTCGCACCGTGCAGCATCACGAAGAGTGGCAGCGGAGACTCGCCGGCGGATTTCGGCAACTGGAGAACCGCATCGCGCTGCTGGTCCAGCCCGAGCATGACCCGGCCCGTTGCAGACGTCTTTACATCAGGGCGGGGACGAGCATCGAGTCGGCCCGTCTCCGCGGCAGCATTAAGACGACAGGCACCGCCGAGCGCGACAGACGCCACTGCAACACAAAACTCACGTCTGGTGAACTCAACTCCGGAGCCCATAAGCGAGCCCCAGATTACACCCAACTAGTTGGCCCTGTCTTTCTTCTCCGCGATGGCTTTGCGAAACTCGTCCATAGTCGTGAATGGCCCATGCACCGGAATCGTCGCGTCAACGGCGAGCTTCTTCGAGTCAAGCCACTTGAAGAAATGGACCGACGTGTCGTTTACGATCGGCGGGTCGCCGTTCGCCGGACGGTTGAGCAGATCACCCTGGTAGATCAACTTGTGCTGCGGGAAGTAAGCGACAAGCATCTCCTGCGTGTGGGGTCCAGCGCCAATGTCATAGAGTTCGACGGTCGTCGTTCCATCAGTCAGCACACGCTTACCGTTTTGCAGTGGTTCGAAGATCGGTTCGCGCGGGTTGCGAGTGAGCGCATCGGGATCGGCTTTGAACCGCGCCTCACTCACCTTGCGGAAGAACGCCTGTTCGCCAGGAGCCACGATCAACGTCGCGCCTTCGGCCATGTACGTGCGGATGCCGCCGGCGTGATCGTCGTGATGATGCGTGACCGCAACGTATTTGATCGGCTTGTTGGGAATCGTCTTCCTGATCTGTTCGATTGCCTGTAACGACGTGCGCTCGTTTCCCGGAGTCTCCATCACGAAGATGTAGTCCTTGAAATCGACGAACAGGACGTTGTAACCGCCGGCATTTGTTGTGTAGACGTTCTCGGCGTGCTTTGTGACCGGCGGCGGCGTGGGAAACGTGATCGCGCGAAAGCCTTCCGGCACTTTGAAAGTTTCGGGAGGCAGCTCGGTGTTGAATGCAACGTCCGCGTAGCGAAAGTCGTTCAGCACGTCGCCGTTCAGCACGCTGACGCGCGCTGTCGGGATGAGGTAGTTGCCAACCTTGCGTTGCCCAGGGAAACGAGTCTCCAAAAGAGAATCGCCCGAATAACTATTCGTGATTACTGTTTCGTACTTCGAAAGCTGACCGGTTGTCTCGTCGATGTACAAAGCGAGCCGGAGATTGTCATGCGAAACGTAGTCGATTACTTCGTGCGGTCGTTTTTCATATTCAGTCTTGCCGAGGTAACGCAGCGTGTCAGCCCGCTCGAGCGCCGTCAGCACAACGAGCTGAGGCAGCCAGCGGAGGTTGCCGCGGAAGATCGCCGGCGTGATGTTTCCCGGCGGACTCGACGTTTTCCGAATGAAGTCGAAACCGGTGCGAACGTTGTTATCGACGACGAAGCCGTTGTACCAATCAAACCCGCCGGGATAGTGGCCCTTCTGCGTTTGCAACGCGCGCGAGTTCTTCAAGTCGATGATCACCTGGCCCGTGTACTCGGTGCGGTCGAGATCTCCCGGCTTGCGGCTCTGATTTCGGTGCACTGATTCGCCGCCGAGGCGAATCGATACGTTGGCGATTGCGTTCAACGCCTCGCGCCCACCATAAGCCGTGGCTGAACGGTCCAACACCGCTTTCGCCTTGGTAAAAGAGTCGAGAGTGAAACTCTGCGAGAGAGCATTGGTCGCGGCGATGAGTATGGTAAGCAATGCTGCGAAGGACTTGTTCATGCGTCTCCTCCGTTTCGTGAGTTAGTTTGGTTTCCTGGATTTTCCTACGCGTAAGACTCTGTAAACGTGTAACACCGCCGACCGGGGGATTGTTGCGAGGATTTCAGGAGACTTCGTCAACTATGCGAGAACGCGAAGCTATTCGTAGCGGAGAGCGACGAGAGGATCGACTTTGGCGGCGCGGCGCGCTGGGATGTAACACGCGAGGAAGGCGGCGACCGAGAGTAACACTGCGATTAATATGAAGGTCAGCGGATCTGTGGCGCTGGTGTTAAATAGCAGACTGTGCATCAATCGCGTCACCGCTATTGCGCCGGCGACGCCAATCACGACACCGATCACTGTAAGTTTCATACCGCGACCAACGATCAGTCTGAAAACGTCACGCGCCGTAGCGCCGAGCGCCATGCGCACACCGATCTCGTGAGTTCGCGTCTGCACCAGGAAGGCCATCACGCCGTAGATTCCGATCAGCGCCAGCACCAGCGCGCCTCCGCCAAAGAACGCGAATAACGTTGCATAGAGACGTGGTTGCCAGATCGATTCGGCGACGACTTCTTCCATGGTCGCGATCTCACTCACTGGTTGATCGCGATCGAGTTGTTCGACTTCGTGGCGAATGGCTGCGGTCACGTCGTGGGGATCTGAAGTGGTGCGAGCCACCAGCGTCATACCACCGACGGGAATCTCCTGGTGCGGGAGATAGATGCTCTTCACCGTGTCTCTTTGCATGCGTTCATGCCGCACCGAGCGAACGACGCCGACGATCGTGTGCCACGGTTCATTGTTTTCCGGTGGTCCAAAACGAATGCGCTTACCGATCGCGCTTTCGTTGGGCCAATACTCACGCGCGAGTCGTTCGTCAACGATCGTTACTTTTGACTCGAAGGTGTCGGCGTCGGTGAAGTCTCGTCCGGTAAGCAGGGGTATCCCCATCGTACGAAAGTAGCCCGGCTCGACAACCGTGTGTTGAATCATTGGCGCTTGTCCGACTGCCAACAACGGAAAACCTTCGACCGTCAGACTTCGACCCCAGTGATTGCCGCTCAAAGGCAAAGTGCCGGTGACACTCGCGGCCTCGACGCCGGGCACATTGCGCACGCGTTCCACCAATTGTTTGAAGAAGCCTATTCTTTGTTCGGGGTTGCGGTATTTCGCGGAGGGCAAGAGCACACTCGCCGTGAAAACGTTCTTCGAATCGAGTCCGATGTTCACCTGTCGCAAACGCATGAAGCTCTGAATCATCAGTCCCGCGCCAACGAGCAGCACCAGCGA
>DATJKO010000670.1:0-7873 GCA_035491355.1 Pyrinomonadaceae bacterium | reverse complement strand
GCACTCAACAAAGCACAGCAGATCGCCGGTTATACGGAACTTCGTGAAAAGCAAAAGAAGGCACGCGAAGAGGGCCGCTTGATCGGTATCGGCATCTCGACCTACGTGGAGATCTGCGCCCTTGGCCCATCACAGGCGATGCCGGCGGGCGGTTGGGAAAGTGCCACCGTGCGTATCGAACCGACGGGCAAAGTCACAGTCCTGACCGGCGCTTCGCCACACGGTCAGGGACAAGAAACGTCGTTCGCGCAAATCGCCGCCGACGAACTCGGCGTCAACCTCAACGACATTACGGTGATTCACGGCGACACCGGCGTGGTCCAGTACGGCATCGGCACTTTCGGTAGCCGCGCCACTGCGGTAGGCGGCACAGCGGTGTTTGTCGCGATTCAGAAGCTGAAGGAGAAGGCTCACAAGATCGCCGCACACATGTTGCAGGCGGACGCTTCGCGACTGTCGTTCGAAGGTGGCAAGTACTCGTTGCAACAAGCAGCCGCCGCTGCGTCCACCGGAACCTCAGATCCGGTCGTTCCTGTCGGCGAAGCACCCGCGGGCGCCCTGCCTGAGCCTCAGACCGAAGGACGATCGAGTCTAACGATTCAGGAGATCGCTCTCGCCGCGCACATCGCGAAAGATTTGCCGCCCGACACTGAACCCGGTCTTTCCGCAACCTACTTCTTCGAGCCGAAGAACTTCACGTTCCCGTTCGGAACGCACATCGCAGTCGTCGAGATCGATCGCGAAACTGGCGACATCGAATTCCTTCGCTACGTCGCGGTCGACGATTGCGGCAAAGTGATCAATCCGCTGCTCGTCGATGGGCAGATCCACGGCGGAATCGTGCAGTCGATCGGCCAGGCGCTATACGAGGAAGTTGTTTACAACGAGGACGGACAGTTGATCACCGGCACGCTGATGGATTACGCCGTGCCGCGCGCTTCGCACATTCCCACCTTCGAACTCGATCGCACCGAGACGCCGTCGCCGGTGAATCCGCTTGGCGTTAAAGGTGTCGGTGAGGCCGGAACGATCGGTGCAACGCCGGCGATCGTCGGTGCCGTCGTCGACGCACTCGCACCTTTCGGAGTGAAACACCTCGATATGCCGATCAAACCCGAGAACATTTGGCGCGTTATGAACCACTGATCACAGGAGTTGAATCATGATTCCCGCACAATTCGATTACCAGGCGCCCACTACTCTTGATGAAGCTGTTTCATTGCTTGCCGGCGATCCGGACGGCGCGAAAGTTCTCGCCGGTGGCCACAGTTTGATTCCGGCGATGAAACTTCGACTTGCGCAACCACAGTTGCTCGTCGACATCGCGCGGATCAAGTCGCTGGCGTACATCCGTGAAGAAGGCGATCAGATTCTAGTCGGCGCCACGACCACTCACTATCAACTCGAGTCGTCGGATCTCTTGAAGAACATTTGTCCGTTGTTGCCGGCGTGCGCCGGCAGTATCGGCGACGTTCAAGTGCGCAACAAGGGAACGATTGGCGGGAGTTTGGCCCACTCCGATCCCGCCGGCGACTGGCCGGCAGCAGCGCTCGCACTCGGCGCGGACCTCGTGCTGAAAGGACCGAATGGTGAACGCACTGTCAAGGCAGATTCATTCTTCATCGATCTCTTGACGACCAACATCCAGTCCGGCGAGATACTGCGTGAGATTCGAATTAAGAAACCGTCAGGTCGTTTTGGGCAGGCTTACCAGAAAGTACGGCATCCAGCGTCGGGGTTTGCCGTGGTGGGTGTCGCGGTCCATCTGAGTTTGAATGCGGACGGTTCGTGTTCCGCAGCGGGCGTGGGCGTGACGGGAGTCGCGACCAAAGCCTTTCGCGCATCAGGAGTAGAATCCGCCCTGGCCGGCACGACGCTCGACGATCAAACCATCGCTAGCGCCGCGGCAAAAGTGTGCGACGGCATCAATCCAACCAGAGATCTCTACGCCTCCGCCGACTATCGCCGTCACCTGGCAGAGGTCCACACCCGCCGCGCTATCCAGGCGGCCCTGGCGAGCGCGAAGTAAGAGTCAATCGGCTTTACTCCGACTGCCGGCGAGCTTTAGCGATGAAGTCTTCGATGTCCGAGATCTTTCGTGGGAGGGCTTCGCTTAGCCAACGGACGCTCGTGTCGGTGATTAGCATGTCGTCTTCGATGCGCACGCCGATGCCTTTGTACTTCTCGAAGGCAGGCCGGATTGCGGTCTTGAACTTCTCCCACTCAGCCGCATTAAATCCCGGAGGCATATAGTCGAGCGCGTCCAGACGAACGTAAACACCAGGCTCGTTCGTGAAGACAGCACCGGGAACAAACTTCGCACCCGCACCAACATCGTGAACGTTCATTCCCAACCAGTGCGACGTGTTGTGGAAGAACCACAGCCGGTACTGGTTTGAATTGCGATCCGTGATCAAGCCGAGTTTCAACAGTCCGTCTTTGAGGACTTCCGTTCCTGCCCGGTTCACATCCGACAGCGTCGCTCCAGGTTTCGAAGCCGCCGCGACTGCTTCCTGCGCGTCGTAAACCACCTGGTAGATCGCCGCCTGCGCCGGTGAAAACTTTCCATTGACTGGGAACGTGCGAGTGATGTCGGCGGTGTAGTGATCGTATTCCGCGCCCACATCCATCAGGATCAGGTCGCCGGACTTCACTGGCGATTGCGACTCAATGTAGTGCAACGTAGTGGCGTTTGGACCACAACCGACGATGTCGGGATAACCCCAGTTGTCTGCATTGCGAAGCTTGAATGTGTACGCGACTTCGGCATCCACTTCGTACTCCCACTTCGCATTGATCGCCGACACCCACGACCGTTGATGCGCCTCGATGCTGATGTCGATCGCGTGCTGCATCAGCCGTATCTCCATCGGCGACTTCACGAGTCGCATCTCCGTGAAGATGGGCCAGGCGTTGCGTATACCATAACCGGAAGCCGTGGTCGCCCAGTCGGCAGCAAACCGCTGCTCAGCTCTGTACTCGCGACTTTCCGGACTACCCGGCACCAGCATGAACAACCCCGCCTCACCTTTCGCAGCCGCATCAAACAACGTCGTGAATCCATGATCGTTCGTCAGCGGCGTGTTGGCCGGTAAATCCGACATGAAAATGTTTTCCTGCTTTGGCCGGTAAGGCTGACGATTCTTTAACGCTTTAATAAACGGCTCAAACTCCGTGTTCCACCAGATCTCGCGCACGCCCGACAGTTGATAAGCCTCCTGCGGCGTGTACATGTGTCCGTTCCACGCCTCACTTTGCGGATTCCGCCTCGGTACAAACAGAATCTCTTTGATCTTCGTGTTGCCGGGCAACAAGACCAGTGTGGCGCCGGCTTGTTTCAGGTTTGTCAGGTAATAGAGGTTGTTTTCCTGACGATAGGGATAAGTGACGTCGTTTGCGTAGACACGCGGTTCGGTGCTGAACAGAACCAAAAGCGATTTCGTGGTAATGCTTTCGGCCACCCGTTCTCTGCGTTTCCTTAGCTCGGCAAGCCGTTCCTCGTCGGTGAAGACCGGAGCAGGTGGCGTAACTCTAACGTTCGGAGCTACAGGTCGCTCATTTGTCGCGCGTACAGAAACACCAACGGGCGCGACGAGTACGATTAATGCGGCGCAAACAGCCAACACTATAAAAACGACGCGCGTGGCTCTCGACTGTTTCATTTGATTCTCCCTCGGGAATTAAGGATCAGGGTGATGGCGTGGGTCGTGGTTGCCGTCGCGGTTCGCGCGGATTGAACACCTTGCGTTTGCCGTCCGCAGTTACAAAGACGCGGGTACCATCAGGCATCATGATGACCTGCGAGCCGTCCGGGAAGTTGCGAATCGTTACGCCTCCGGGCAGTACGCGAGTTTGCGGTTTGCGCGGACGTGGAAACGGTTCCGCGCCAGGCGGAGTAGGAACATCCGGAGTTTCAACTTTCGGATCGTCGACGTGCACTTGTCCTTCGACGTCAGCTCGAGTGTCGTCCTCGTCATCATCGCCTTTTTGTTTCTTCGTTTCCTCGCGTGGAGCCTTTTCGGATTTCTTCGTAACAGGCGTTTCGGTTTTGTCTGTCTTGGAGGCGGTCTCTTCCCTGATCTGCGCCTGGTCGTTCACGGTGGGAGCAACGCTTGGTGCAGGAGTAGCGGTGGTTTCCGACGGCGCGGGCGTAGGCGAAACCTGGACCACCGAGCCGCTGCGATTCTGAAACGCGAAGAACCCTAACACGCCGCAGACGAGCAACAGCAACGCCGCACCAGACGCGACCCACGGGAAAACTCGTCTGCGATCCTGAACCGGTTTGACGACTGTCGTCTCGCCCACCGGAACCGTTTCTCGGCGCGCCACTGTCTCCGTCGGAATCGCAACAGTGCTCGCGCCCGCTGCCGGAAACAGAACAGTTTGCGCTTCGCCGCGATCCACGACTGTTGCCGTACGATTTGCGGAGTGCAGATCCTTGCGCATGTCGGCAGCGTTCGCATATCGCTGTTCTCGCGCCTGGGCCATCGCCTTCGTAAGAAACGTGTCGAGGTCAGGCGAGACCGTCGGGTTTGCAACGCTCGCAAGCTGCAACGGATCGGGCTGGCCGTTTACGATCGCCGCCGCGCGCGTCAGCGCATCAGGTGGTTTGACACCGGTCACCAGGTGATAAAGCGTGGCGCCGAGTGAATACAGATCGCTGCGTGCGTCAGTACCGAGTCCCTGAATCTGTTCGAGAGGCGCGTAGTTTGGCGTGTAGCCGAAGATGCTGGCGGAGGTCGTCACGCGCGAGATGTCGCCGGCCTGGCCCTTTGCAAGGCCAAAATCCAGCAGGATGATCTGCCCGCGAGTTGTCAGTTTTAGATTCTGCGGTTTGATGTCGCGATGGACGATTTGCGGATCCTGCGTGTGCAGGTAATCGAGCGCATCGAGTAGTTGATCCGCCCAGGTCAGGACTTGCGCTGACGGAAATGGACCGCGCCTTCGCGTCATCATCTCCGACAGGTCGTCACCCGGGATGAACTGCATCACGAGAAACTGTCCGTCGCCCTCCGAGAAATGATCACTGACGCGCGGCAGTGCCGGGTGATGCAAACGCGCCAACAGCCGCGCCTCACGTTCGAACTGCTTGCGCAGACGTTCGTCGGCAAACAGCGTCTCCTTGAGGGCCACTGTCGTATCCAGGCGTTGATCGACAGACTCATAGACTGCGCCCATTCCGCCCTGCCCGAGTTGACGGAGGATGCGATACCGGCCTTGGAGGATTGTTTCTGGCGTAAGCATCAGTAGGTAAACACCGCGGTTACGGCAAACGTGGGGATTATACCGGACAGGACGAGTTTGTCAGTAGTCAGTTGTCCGTAGTCAGTGGTCAGTTGTTAGTGGTCAGTTGTTAGTGGTCAGTGGGCTACTTTGAGAATCTTCTCTGCGTATCTCTGCGTTCCTCTGCGGCTCGGCGGTAAATATGGAGTAAAAGCAGTATCACCGCAGAGCTGCAGAGGAACGCCGAGATACGCAGAGTTGAAACTAGGTCACCACCGTCAGTGGTCTTGGGTCTTTCTCAAATCAGGGGCCAGAGGCCAAAGGCGGCTAACCAACTACCGGGTAAGAGCAATCGACGCCTGACCACGGACAACTGACTACGGACAACTGCCCACAGCCCACTGACAACTGCCTGGATTAAATGTATCCTACGCCGCGTGAGTGCACGGGATACCGATGTAATAATCGACGTTGGGCCACCCAGGCGCCGTCGCTGGCGACTGTGGCTGCTGGCCGCTTTGATTGTCGGCTTTATCGTGCTGTCGCGAATGGTGTCGGTTTATTTGTCGGCGCTGTGGTTCGGATCACTCGGATATTCGTCGGTTTACTGGTACGTCTTCAAGACGAAGTTCGCGCTCTTTGCCGCTTTCGCAACCCTGACAGCGTTATTGCTCAGCGCGACATTTCTCCTGTTTCAACGACTGTTCGGCGCGCACGCTTTTGAGAGCCGAACGATCCTACTCAACAACCAACCCGTCCAGTTCTCGCCGGCGAAATTTATCAGGCCACTCGGTTGGGGAGTTTCGGCACTCGTCGGTCTGATTTACGGTTTCCAACTCAAGGACGATTGGCGACAGTTCGCACTTTACTGGCACCAACCTCCCACTACGCTGCACGATCCGATCTTCGGGAAGTCGCTTGGGTTCTACCTGTTTTCACTACCGCTTTACGACGCGCTCAGTTCGTGGTTGCTTGGCGTAACATTCATCATACTGATCGCGGCCCTCGCTTACTCCCTGCTCGGTTTACCGCAAACGGTGCTGAAGCCGAGCGTGCGTTGGTCATCGGGTGCTGCGTTTCGCGCCGTCTGTTGCGCACTCGCGCTATTTCTGCTCGTGCTGAGCTGGCGCACTTATCTCTCGCGCTTTCCGTTTCTGTGGGAAGACCACACCACTTTTTCCGGGGTCACTTACACGGACGCAAACTACACGCTTCCCGCGCTGCTTGTCGTTTCCATCGCACTGATCGTTGCAGCAATCATCTCGCTCGTGAATGCGTTCGTCGCTCGACGAATCAGCGTACTGCTGATCGCGATCGCCATTCCGGTTGTCGTTTATCTCGTCGGAGTGATCCTGATTCCCTCTTACGTTCAGAGTTTCATCGTCAAACCGAACGAGATCGATCGTGAGACGCCATACATCACTCACAACATCGAGTGGACACGTCGTGGTTTTGGCATCGAACAAATCGAGTCGCGCGAGTTTGATCCTGAACCATCCACGGCCGCGATCGACCTCGCGAACAATCGCGAGACGCTCGAAAACATCCGTCTCTGGGACTGGCGCGCGCTCCAGGACACGCTGCGACAAGTCCAGGCCATCCGCACTTACTACGACTTTCCAGATGTAGACGTGGATCGTTACGTCGTCGGCGGACACACCCGTCAGATGATGACCGCGCCGCGCGAGATCAACGACGCGAAGCTACCGGCGCAATCGCAAAACTGGATTAATGAACGGCTGATCTATACGCATGGCTACGGCATCACGATGAATACCGCGAACGGGTTCAGTCCCGAGGGTCTGCCGCAGTTTGTGCTTTCGAACATGCCCGTGCAGGCGAGCGCCTCGGAGATAAAAGTCACACGGCCGGAGATTTACTTTGGTGAACTTACGGACCGCTATGTTTACGTGAATACACGCCAGCAGGAGTTTGACTATCCGCAGGGCGACACAAACGCAACTACGAACTATCAGGGCACTGGCGGGATTCGGATCGGTGGCTGGGGCCGGCGGATGTTGCTGGCCTGGGGGTTGGGCGACCTCTCCAAATTACCTTTTTCCGACGATGTAACGAGCGACAGCCGCGTGCTGATGCGACGCACGATCCGTCAGATCGTGAATGGCGTCGCACCGTTTCTGATTTACGACAAAGATCCGTACATCGTCGTCAGCAACGAAGGTCGCCTATTTTGGATGATCGACGCTTACACCGAATCGTCCTACTTCCCTTATTCGACTCATCACGACGTTGGCGACAACTCGGTCAACTACATCCGCAACAGCGTGAAAGCGGTAATCGATGCTTACAACGGCTCAGTCCACTTCTACGTCTTTGACAACAACGATCCGTTGATTGCAGCTTACGGACGTATCTTTCCGGGTCTCTTTCTGGACGCGAGCCAGATGCCTGCCGACCTGCGGTCGCACATTCGTTATCCGGAAACGCTCATACGCGCACAAGGCGAGGTCTACAGCCTGTATCACACGCACAATCCGAAAGTGTTTTTCCAACGCGAAGACGTGTGGAGTGTCGCGCAGCACGTCACGCTCAATAGCGAAGGAAAGAAAGAGGGCACGCCGCTCGATCCGTACTTCGTAATGATGCAGTTGCCGGGCGAGCAGCTGAAGAACGAGTTTGTGCTGATACT
>DATJKO010000669.1:0-4612 GCA_035491355.1 Pyrinomonadaceae bacterium | reverse complement strand
ATCGATACGACTCTGGCCGCTAAACTCAAGCGTCGAAGTCTAGCATCATGACGGAGGCAGATCAAAGCAATCTACCTAATTAATGGTGTCTTAAATTGCGAGTTCCTCTGCGGTTTTCCGGATCATCGGCGGTCTCTGCGTGGAAACAGCCTTTTAACGCAGAGTGCGCAGAGGATCCGCAGAGGACCGCAGAGAAACACCTTCAAATTGAGACATCACCATTTAATTCATCAGCCTGATCTGTGTTCTAAAACGGCCATGAAGAAGCCGTCGCTGCCTTCGCGGTGTGGCCAGGTGCGACGGGTTTGCAGCTGAGTGAAATTGGGGTGGGAATCTAGGAAGTTTTTTGCGACTTCCTCGTTTTCTTCGCGTTCGACTGAGCAGGTTGAATAAACGAGACGGCCGCCGGGTTTTAGGACCTCGGCGGCGTTGTGCAAGAACTGTTTTTGGGCGGCTGCGAAGTCGGAGACATCTTCGTTAGCGAGTCGCCAGCGAATCTCGGGATTGCGACGAAGAGTGCCGGTGCCGGAACACGGAGCGTCCACGAGGACGCGATCGAATGACGCTGCCGGGAATGGGAGTTGATGACCCGCGTCGAGTAGAACGGGCTTGATGCTGCTTAGTTGTTGAAGCGCTGCGGTTGTCGTGATCGTCGTTATCCGCGACGCGGAACGATCAGCGGCGATGATCACTGCGTTGTCGGCGGTGCCATCTGCGAGCAGCGTCGTCTTTCCGCCCGGTGCGGCGCATAGATCGAGAATGCGTTCGCCGGCGCGTGCATCCAGCGATTGCGCGACGAGTTGGGACGCTTCATCCTGCACGTAGATGTGACCATTCGCCGCAAGATCGCGCAGCAGCGCGGTTCCGCCGGAACTTCGAAAAGCGCCCTCCGCGATTGTGCTTCGTTGGATTGAAGCACCGGCTGCGGTCAGTTGCTGAAGGATGTCGTCTTCGTTCGCGCGAGCGTGGACCACACGGAAGGCTGTTGGCGGGATTTCGTTATTTGCGCGTGCAAACGCTTCCGCTTCTGTGGGACCAAAAGCACGGATCCAGCGATCGAGTAGCCACGCGGGATGCGAAGTCTCGATCGCGAGCTTCTCGAGTGGATCTTGTGCAACTGCAGCAGGATCGTAATCTGCTTCTCGTATTGCCCGGCGTAGCACGGCGTTCACGAACGCCGCCGCCGAACTCAGTTTTGCACCACGCACCAGGTTAACGGACTCATTAACTGCCGCCGACGCTGGAACGCGCGTGAGGAATCGCAATTGGTACAACGCCAAACGCAGCGCGATGCGCACCGCGCCGTCCAGACTCTCCACCGTGCGCTTCGAGAAGTGTTCGACAATCTTGTCCAGCAACAACTGCCAGCGCAGGACGCCGAGAACGAGATCGTGCGTCAGTGCTCTGTCGGCGGGTTTTAGTTTTGGCTCTTCTGAGGCGAGGAGGACTGACGAGAACGCGCCGTCCGCGACGCGGCGCAGGATATCGAAGGCGGCACGGCGCGCAGGTGTGACCTGTGTGTGCTTAGCCAAAGCGATCGCCAACCTTTATGTGCGTGCCGTTGAGGAAGTCGCGGCCGCGCATCCGCTTGCGCGCTTCAGGCTGCACTTCAATCAGCCGTAATGCGGTAGCATCGCCACAGCCAACGATCAGAGCGTCACCGTCTGCGGTTATCACTTCGCCGGGAACAGCTTCCGACGCGGATGACACGGATTGGGCCCGCCAGATGATCAACTGTTTCGTATTGAAATTCGTGTAAGCATTGGGCCAGGGTTGAAAACCACGCACCGCACGTTCGATCGCGAGCGCACTCCGCGACCAATCGATCAGCCCATCTTCCTTCTTAATGATCGGCGCGAACGTCGCATCCTGATCGCGTTGCGGGCGCGGCGTTAACTCATCGAGTCGACTCAAAGTCTCACCAAGCAAATCCGCGCCGATAACAGACAGACGTTCCATCAACTGCGGCGTGGTTTCGTCCTCTCCTATCGCCGTCTTGCTTTGCAGTAGTATCGGACCCGTATCAAGCGTCGGCTCGATGAACATCGTCGTCACACCCGTTTCCAACTCGCCATTAACAATCGCCCAATTGGCCGGCGCAGCGCCTCGGTACAACGGCAACAACGAGAAGTGAACATTGATACAACCGCGGCGCGGTGCTTGTAGAAACTGGTCCGGCAGGATGCGTCCGTAGGCAACCACCACCGCAACGTCCGCGTCATGTGACGCGAACAGTTGCATAGCGTCGTCGTTCTTGATTCGCGCGGGCTGGTAAACGGGCAGGCCGTGCTCCACCGCAAATTCCTTCACTGGTGAGAAGGAAACGCGATGACCACGGCCTGAAGGTCTATCCGGTTGGGTCCAGACGGCAACGATCTCGTGGCCGTCCGTGAGACACTGCCGCAAGGTGGGCACTGCGGCCAGTGGTGTACCCATGAAAACTATGCGCATGTAATCCGCGGTTATTAATCCGTCGCAGTCGCTTCCGCAACGCGTCGCGTCGTCGCGCCCACGCGCTCTGACGAGACCTTCGCTTGCAGGAACAGCAGCAGGTAATCACGTCCGCCCGCCTTCGAATCGGTCCCCGACATGATGAACCCACCAAACGGATGCACACCCACCAGGGCGCCGGTACACTTCCGATTCAAATACAAGTTTCCGACGTGAAACTCTTTCCGCGCGCGCTCGAGCTTTCCTTCGTCCTGGCTGTATACCGCGCCCGTCAGACCAAACTGCGTATCGTTCGCGATCTCCAACGCGTTGTCGTAATTCTTCGCCTTGATCACCGCGAGCACTGGACCGAAGATCTCTTCCTGTTCGATCGCGTCGCCGGGTTTGACGTCCGCGATGACGGTCGGCTCGATGAAAAAGCCCTGCTCGCCGTCTGACCCGCCGCCGGACAACACGCGCCCGCCTTCACTCTTCCCTTTTTCAATGTACGAGTTGATGGTCTTGAACGCTTTCTCGTTGATGACGGCGCTCATGTTGGTGGAAGGATCGGAAGGATCCGCAAACTTGATCTTCGCCGTCCGCTCCGCAATCTTGTCGAGCATCGTGTCGTAAACCCGCTCGTCGATGATTGCGCGCGAACACGCGGAGCATTTCTGTCCCTGGAAACCAAAAGCAGATTGCACTACGCCGGTCGCCGCTTCGTCGAGATCCGCATCGTCGGCAACGATGATCGCATCCTTACCGCCCATTTCCGCGACGACGCGCTTGATCCAGAGCTGTCCGTCGTGAACCTTCGCGGCGCGCTCATTGATGCGCAAACCAACTTCTTTCGATCCGGTGAACGCAACGTAACGCGTCTTCGGATGATCGACAACGACATCGCCGACTTCCGCGCCCGAACCAGTCATGAAGTTCACCACGCCGGGCGGCATTCCCGCTTCTTCGAGGATTTCGAAGAACTTGAACGCGATAGTGGGCGCGTCTGACGACGGCTTCAACACAACGGTATTTCCAGTGACAACTGAAGCCGCGGTCATGCCGGCCATGATCGCGAGCGGAAAGTTCCATGGTGGAATCACAGCTCCCACACCGAGCGGAATGTAATCAAGCTCGTTCTCTTCGCCTTTGACGGCGACCAACGGCTGTTTGCCTGCATAGCGCAGCATCTCGCGAGCGTAGAACTCGCAGAAGTCGATCGCTTCGGCAGTGTCGCCGTCGGCCTCGGGCCACGTCTTCGCGACTTCATGGATCATCCATGCTGATAGTTCGTGTTTGCGTTCACGCATGATCGCGGCAGCGCGAAACAACAGCTCCGCGCGCTCTTCGGCGGGCGTCTTTTTCCACGTTACAAACGCTTCCGCGGCTTTCTCGACTGCCTGGTTGGCCAGTTCTTTCGTCGCCTTATTGAAACGGCCGACGAGCTGCGTGCGATTGGCGGGATTGATGCTGTCGAGCTTACCGTCGGTAGTAATTCTTTCGCCGCCGATAACCAGCGGGTACTCGCGCCCCAGTTGCTCGCGCACCTTCGCGATCGCGTCGCGCATCGCCTGCGCGTTCTCTTCCTTGCTGAAATCAGTAAACGGTTCGTTACGAAATTCTGTTGGCATGTTGTTAACTCTCCTGAACTAACCACAAAGACACAAAGACACTGCTTCTAAATGGAGTTCATCGCAGTGGTGTCCTTGTGCCTTAGTGGTTAAGATTCCCGAATCGAGTGTGGTTAATCCCACTTCCCGGCTTTTTGTAGTTTCTTGATCTTGCGTTTGACGATCTCGCGCTTGATGGTGCTCATCTTGTCGAGGAACACGATTCCGTCGCAGTGGTCGGTTTCGTGGAGCATGCAACGCGCTGTGAGCTCCATGCCGTCGACCTCGAACCACTCGCCTTTCACATCCTGGGCGCGAACAACGGCACGCAGACTGCGCTCAACCGGAGTGAAAATACCCGGGAACGACAAGCAACCTTCGTCGCCGTTTTGCGAGCCCTCGACGCGGAGGACTTCCGGATTAATCAGCACCACGCGCTGCTGCGGATCTTTTCCGCCCGAGCAGTCCATCACAAACAGACGCTTCGAGACGCCGACCTGCACCGCGGCCAAACCCACACCGGGCGCCGAGTACATGGTCTCAAACATATTGCTGACCAGCTTCTCCAAATCGGT
>DATJKO010000668.1:0-3120 GCA_035491355.1 Pyrinomonadaceae bacterium | reverse complement strand
TCTATCACTGCGACACTGGTGGCTCGAACGAATTTCAGGAGGGGTCGTCGACGCGCCATTATCAATGTGCGCTGTTGCAGGCGGATGGGCGCATGGACCTCGAACGCAACAACAATCGCGGTGACGGCGGCGACTTGTACGGCGCGATCAGCGGAACGGCGCTGTCGCACGCTACAACACCTGCGTCACGGCAGTGGGACAACGTCGACTCGCGTCTGATGCTCTCGCAGATCAGCGCGCCCGGCGAAACGATCCAGTTTCGTGTCGGACCGGAAGTCGTGGGCCAGCTCGTGACTGCCGAAGTCAACCCGGGGATCGCCATTCCCGACAACAACACCGCCGGCATCTCCAGCAAGATCGCTTTGAACCAGGCGGGACTCACGCGTCGCATTCGCGCCGGTGTCGGTATCACTCACACCTACATCGGCGATCTGCAAGTCGAACTGGTGAATCCGTCGGGTGATCGGGCGCTGATTCACGATCGCAAGGGCGGCGATCAGGACAACCTCCGCGAGACGTACGATTCGAGCGTGAACACCACGTTGGCGGCCTTGCTTGGCAAACCCGTGGCGGGTGACTGGGAACTGCGCGTGCGCGACGTCGTTGGCCAGGACGTTGGCAAACTCGATGGCTGGAAACTCGAAATCGAGCTCGACGGGTTGGGCAGTCAGGTGGAGCGTCACGACGCGGAACCCAACCTCAACATCCCGGACGCAGATCCGACCGGAGTGAGCATTTCCCTGACGTTCGCCAACGCAGGAACGACCAGACAGGTCAAGTTCACGGCGCAAATCGAACACACCTACATCGGCGATCTGCGGGTCGAACTCTTAGCGCCCAACGGCCGGAGAGCAATCGTCCATGCACAGGCCGGCGGCGACGCCGACAATCTGAGCCTCGACCTCGACTCCAATTCACCATCGTCGCCGCTACTTCCGCTTGTCGGTCAGCCGGTTCAAGGGAATTGGGTGCTTCGCGTCACGGATTTGGTGGGTCAGGACGTCGGCAAGTTGAAGAAATGGGGCCTCGAACTTACACCACAGTTGTAAACGCGAACTGAGTTTCGGGAATCGAAGCCAACGCGAGCAGAATCGGACCGTTTTCATCCGCATTTCTGCTCGCGTTTGTTTGTCGCCGCGTGCGCGCTTTGCTATCGTTACCCGCAAGGAGAAGTATCATGAAGAAAACATTACGACTTCTGCTCTCCGTTTCGCTGCTCCTTTCCCTGGCTACCCCATTACTCGCCGATACTATTCGTCTTAAAGATGGCAGTGTCATTCGCGGTCAGGTGATCGGGTTCAAGGACCAGCAGTTCACGATCCTGATCGGCGGTAACGCTAAAGGCAGGCGCGGGCAAACTACTGTTTACGTCGAAGACGTGGAGTCGATCGAATTCGACTCAACCTCCGGTCCCGCAGCCACCGACGACGGCAGTATGGCGCGCAATAATCCGCCGGTAAGCACTCGCCGGAACGAGCCCGAATCGGCCCCTTCGGAACCGCGCATCGACTCGTCCCCCACAAATTCATCCGCGGCCCCTACTTTCTTTACGATCAAAGTGGGCGTGCGTGCTGACGGCTCCAACAATGGCTGGACAAATAGCGGCCTGGTCGTTCGCAAGGGACAGCGGTTGCGAATCAGCGCCTCGGGTCGCGTGTCGCTCGGACGTGGACGCTTCTCGACCCCGGGTGGCTTGGGCAGCTTGAACGACAACGACAAGTTGATGCGAAACGAAGCGACCGGCGCGCTTATCGCCGTCATCGGCGACGACAACGACGAGTTCATTCTGGTCGGTCCGCGCCGCGAGTTTGTGGCGCAACGCGATGGCGTGCTGTTTTTGGGTATCAATGAGGGCGACTTGACAGATAATACAGGCAGCTACGACATTGTTATCGAAGCAGAAGCTACTGGACGGTAAGGCAAGCAGTTCCCGCAAAGACGCAAAGGCGCAAAGTACGATGAGAGAAGTGCTTTTCTTGCGCCTTGGCGCCTTGCGGGAAGCCAGTAGTTTTAGCGCGGTAAACGTGGGTTAGAGCGCGCGCATCAGACCTTTTTGACCTTCCTCCGACTGTCCTCGGGAGTTGAACTATGAGATTTAATCGAGCATATCCGCTTTTTGGTATTGTTCTCTCGTGCCTGCTGATTCTGGGTTTGTACGTGAACCCGGGATTGTCGCAGTCGCGCCGGCAACCGCCGACTTCAACCGAAAAGAAGAACAAGCGTCCCGGCGAAACCCCGACCAAAGAAGGCGAGCAGGAGCCCCTTCCGAAGGACATCGAGCCCATCGCGCCAAAAGACATCGAGAAGGTCGCCATCTCGACCCAGATCGTCAACATCGACGCGGTCGTTTATCACAAGAAGAGCGGTCAAATCGTTACCGGTCTGAAGAAACCAAACTTCGCTATCTTCGCGGATGGCACGCAACAAACGATTACAAACTTCTCGACCCCTGAAGCGCCGATCACCGTGGCGATGGTGATTGAGTACAGCAAGTGGTCGGAGTATTTCGGCTACTACGCGAGCGGGGGTTACGAACCGGGGACTTACGAAGTGATTCGCCCGACGGCGATGTTTCTCTCGCAGTTTATTAAGCCGCCCGACGATTACGTCTCAGTAGTTGCTTTCGACATTCGTCCGACTCCGTTAACCGACTTCACCAACGATCCCCAACGACTTCAGCAAGTGATCACGCTGCTGGTGCGGAACCAGCCGGCGTTTCGCGAAACGAACCTGATTGACGCGTTGAAGTTTGTGCTCGTCGGGGGACGCGGCGACTCGGTGGTGCTCGAGGATTCGAAGTCTGACAAATCCGATTACAGCGGACTCGCGTCAGTGCAGGGACGGCGACGGGCTGTGATTCTCGTTGCCTCGGGACTCGACACGTTCAGCAAGATTAACTACGACAACGCGCGCAAGGTGCTACAGAATTCCGGCGTTCCGGTTTACATCATCGGCACCGGTAACATGTTCAAGAAGAAATACGGCGATCAGCTCCCCGCGACCGACGGTGTGTTTGGCATGCCGGGCCGCATGAGCTGGCTGCAGGCAGATAACACTCTGACGACGTTTGCGAAGGAAACCGGCGGCGCCTATTTCCCGGTTACTTTTGAAGGCGAGTTG
>DATJKO010000667.1:0-2273 GCA_035491355.1 Pyrinomonadaceae bacterium | reverse complement strand
TTTGAGAGCTTTGTGCTACTCTCTACTCACACAAAACAAACTGAGTACTGTTTTTGGGAGGAAATATGGCGGACGATAACGGAAAGAACAAGTGTAAGAATCCTGCCTGTACCTGTCCCCCGCAGGAAGGCGGCAAGTATTGCAGCGCCTCCTGCGAAGGTAGCGGCCAAACGATCGAGATTGATTGTGACTGCGGTCACGACGCGTGCGGCGGCAACTTCTAAGCTCGTGTTATTCGTGGCTTAGGTTGATGAACTCGGAAGCGAGTCGTGGTCCAGTGCCTTCGTCTTCATGCTTGAAAAAGACAAATGTGTGCTTCCAGTCCTGGGCCTTCATTCTGCTGATCCACTCACGTAAATCAGCGGTCGAGTAGTTCACTCGCCGCAAACGCAGGTAACCCCAGTCGGCGGTCTTATCGATCCTGCTGACTGGCAGGTCATCTGTGTCTGCAGTACAGAGCGCCCGGTTCTCGCTGCGCAGCAACTGTAGAACATCGTCGTCAAACCACGTCGGATGACGAAACTCAAAAGCGGCGGGAGGATTCGCAGGCAGATGCTTGAGAAACGTCTCCAGTCGCTCGAGATCTTTCTTCATGTTTGGCGGCAGTTGGTACAGCACGACGCCTAAACGATCGTCGAGCGCCGAAACAGTGTCGAGCATGTACCTGGTTTCATCGGCAGCGTCTTTGAGTCGTTTGAAGTGAGTGATCCGTTGCGCGGCCTTCACTGAGAAACGAAAGGTCTCCGGCACCTGCGCCTTCCAACTCTCCACCATGCTTCGCTGCGGCATTCGATAGAACGTGTTGTTGAGCTCTACCGCCGGCAGCTTCGAGGAGTAGTACGGAAGCATCTCCTTCGCCGGAAGCTTCTCCGGATAAAAACTTCCTTTCCACTCTTTATAGCTATAGCCACTCGTCCCGACGTAAAGATCCATCTCAATTATCCAATTCGTGTTTTCCGTTAACCGGTTGTGGCATCACGCAGTTCTGTGATAAGGAGAAGATACCATGTCGTCTGTTACGTCCAACATCGAATCAGTGCTCCTGGAAGAGCGCATCTTCCCTCCACCGCCCGACTTCGCCGCCAACGCGCACATTAAATCCGAAGCTGAACTCGAACGCCTGCGCGCCGAAGCTACCGCGGATCCGGAAGGATTCTGGGCGCGAATGGCCGAAGAACTTCACTGGTTCAAAAAGTGGGACACAGTGTTGAAATGGAATCCGCCGCATGCTGAATGGTTTGTCGGCGGTAAGATCAACATCTCTTACAACTGTCTCGATCGTCACTTGTCGACTTGGCGACGCAACAAAGCCGCATTGATTTGGGAAGGCGAACCGGGCGAAACTCGCACGTTCACTTATCAACAACTCCACACGGAAGTCTGCAAATTCGCGAACGTTCTGAAGAGTAAAAATATTGAACGCGGCGACCGCGTCGCTTTGTACATGCCGCTAATTCCGGAACTGGCGATCGCGATGCTAGCGTGCGCCCGCATCGGCGCCACGCATTCAGTCGTGTTCGGTGGTTTCTCGAGCTCGGCACTCGTCGATCGCATCAACGACGCAAGTTGCAAACTCGTCGTGACCGCGGACGGCGGGTGGCGTCGCGGCAGTGAAGTGAAACTGAAAGCCGCCGTTGACGAAGCTCTGAAAGAAACGCCGTGCGTCGAGGCTTGCATCGTCGTCAAACGCACCGGCACGCAACAGGACATGCAAGCCGGACGCGATTTCTGGTGGCATGAGGTGATGGCCACAGTCGATGCCAACTGCGCCGCCGAGGAATTAGACAGCGAGCATCCACTCTACATCCTCTACACCTCAGGTACGACCGGCAAACCGAAAGGCATTCTGCACACAACCGGCGGCTACCTGACGCAAGTTCACCTGACGACGAAGTGGGTCTTCGATCTCAAAGACAATGACATCTACTGGTGCACGGCCGACATCGGTTGGGTCACCGGTCATAGTTACGTCGTTTACGGTCCGCTCTCGAATGGTGCGACTGCCGTCATGTACGAAGGTGCGCCGAACTTTCCCGAGCCCGATCGCTTTTGGACCATAATCGAGCGCCATCGCGTCAACATCTTCTACACGGCGCCTACGGCGATCCGCGCGTTCATCAAATGGGGCGAACACTGGCCCCTGAAGCACGATCTTTCGAGTCTGCGTTTACTGGGGTCGGTGGGCGAACCAATTAATCCCGAAGCGTGGATGTGGTATCGCGAAGTCATCGGCAAGAATCGTTGCCCGATCGTCGACACCTGGTGGCAGACCG
>DATJKO010000666.1:0-2696 GCA_035491355.1 Pyrinomonadaceae bacterium | reverse complement strand
CGCCGCCGATCCACGCCTGAATACCAAACCATCCGCACGCGACAATCGCGCGCATGATTGCCGGAACGTTTGAGCCGAGCGTGCCGTATGCGGCGCGCGCAAAGATCGGGAAGGGAATGCCGTACTTCGTGCCGGGATGTGAGTTGAGCAGGATTGGAATCAGCACGATCGTGTTGCCTAACAGGATCGTGATGAGTGCCTGCCACCAGTTCATGCCGGCGCTGATCAGTCCCGACGAGAGCATGTAGGTGGGAATACAGTGCGCCATGCTAATCCAGAGCGCGGCGTAGTTGTACGTGGTCCAGTTGCGTGCTGAGATGGGAACCGGCGCGAGGTCTTCGTTGTAAAGCGGGCTGTGTCTGATTTCGGCGAGTGCTTCGGGCCGAAGTTCAACGCGACCGTCAGGATGTTCGATGGTTTCTGAGGGGGTCAATCGGTTTTCTCCGGTTCGGAGTGATGCGGTCTGGTTAGATCTCCCGCAAAGGCGCAAAGGCGCAAAGAATGAAGGATCACTCCAGGTTCATTGTATTCTCTTGGCGCCTTCGCGCCTTTGCGGGAGCACCTGTTTCAACTGCACCAGTACGTCGTCAGTTTTGGGGAACGAGATAAAGCTCGGTTACATAGCCACGCAGGTGCCGCGTTTCAAAAATTGTCCATCGCCGGCCTTGCCCTTGAATTCACCATGGTCAACTACAACTTTACCGCGCGACAGCACCGTTTCCACGACGCCTTTGATCTTCTTGCCTTCGTACGCGTTGTAGTCGACGTTCATGTGACTCGTTGCAACGCTGAGCGTCTGTTCCTTTTCCGGATCGAAGATGACGATGTCAGCATCGGAGCCGACGGCAATCGTTCCTTTTTTCGGAAAGAGCCCGAACATCTTTGCCGCTGCAGTTGAGGTCAACTCGACGAAGCGATTCAAGCTGATCCGATTCTCGACCACACCGTTGTAGATCAGCGGAACGCGGTTTTCGACACCCGGCGCCCCGTTCGGTATCTTGGTGAAGTCGTTAAGACCAAGCTCCTTCTGTTCCTTCATGCAGAACGGGCAGTGGTCGGTTGAGATCACTTGCAGGTCGTCCATCTTCAGGCCCTTCCAGAGCTCTGCCTGGTTCCACTTTTCGCGCAACGGCGGCGTCATCACATACTTCGCTCCATCGAAACCAGGTTCGTCGTAGTTGTCGAGCGAAAGGAACAGATACTGCGGACATGTTTCAGCGAAGGCGGGAATGCCGCGGTCACGTGCCTGGCGTACCTGATTGAGTGCGTCGGCGCAGGAGAGATGGACGATGTAAACTGGCGACTCCGCCATCTCGGCAATCGCGATCGCGCGATGAACGCCTTCTGCTTCCGCAATCGTCGGTCTGGTCAACGCGTGATACTTCGGCGCGGTGCGTCCGTTCTCCAAAGCGCGTTTGATGATCTCGTTGATGACGATGCCATTCTCGGCGTGCATGCAGATCAAACCGCCGCGAGCTCCCGCCGCGGACATCGCGCGAAAGATCGTTGCGTCGTCAACGAGAAAGACGCCCGGATAGGCCATGAACATTTTGAAACTCGTCACCCCTTCGTCCATGGCCGTGTAAAGCTCTTCGATCTGTTTGTCTTCGAGTTCGGTGGTGATCAAGTGAAAGCCGTAGTCGATCGCGGTTTTACCTTCGGCTTTCTTGTGCCAGTTGTCGATGCCTTCAATCAATGATTGGCCTTTGTACTGGACGGCGAAGTCGATGATTGAAGTCGTGCCTCCGTGCGCCGCGGCGATGGTGCCGGTGCGGAAGTCATCGGACGCTTGCGTGCCGCCGAAGGGCAACTCCATGTGCGTATGCGGGTCGATGCCGCCCGGGATCACGAGCTTGCCCGAGGCGTCGATTGTGTGATCGGCCTCCATCTGGAGATCCTTGCCAATCACGGAAATCTTCTGGTTTTCGATCAGGATGTCAGCGTGGTAGTCGTCGACGGCAGTAACGATGCGACCGTTCTTGATCAGGGTTCTCATTGTTCTTGTTTTTTCTTCAGACAGGGTTTGTTGGCGGCAGCGTCGCCCGCCACTCGCGCTTCTTCGTTCGCCTTCGGACCGGGCATGATCTTATCGGTCACGCAGATCTCGCTTTCGGTGATTTTAGTGACGGCGAGATAAGAGGATTGTTTGTTGGGACTCTCCGGGTCTTCATTCGCGTTGTAGCGGATGATCAAAGCTACCGGGACGAGTTTCTTGTTCTGGTGGACCATGCGCCACTCGGCTTTCGCGCCGACGCTCGAGAAGCCGCCGCTGATTACGTCCCATAGGTCGAGCGAATGCTTCGCGCCGCGCGGTGTGACGACGATGACATTCTGTCGCAGATCGCCTTCGGTAACGATCAGCGTGTAACCAGCAACGCCGCGGCAGTGTCCTTCGTAATCGTTAGTCTGCGGATCTGGACCTTTGATGGCTTTACACTGCTTCTCGGCCAACGGTGTGTAGACGCTGCTGTTTGTTTGGGCCATCGTGGTTGCGGCCAACAACAACGTCAGGGGGAGTGTGACAACGCTCTTCAATATAGGTTTCCTTCGCGTTTGCGGCCCGTGTAATCGACGTAAACCACTTTTAGTTCGGTATAAAAATCGAGCGCGGTTGAGCCCTGTTCGCGATCGCCGATGCCGGTGCCTTTGCTGCCGCCAAAGGGGATATGCGCTTCACCGCCGGTCGTCGGCGAGTT
>DATJKO010000665.1:0-1845 GCA_035491355.1 Pyrinomonadaceae bacterium | reverse complement strand
TGGCGGCAAGAGTCTTGTCGCGCGCAGCTAGTTCGCGTGCCGCGAGCGCAAGAGTCTTCTGTGTGAGTGGCTTCACGCTGAGCGTGTGGCGAGGGTCAGGAAATTCTCGAACAGGATGCGCCCATCGCGCGATTCGTTTGGATGTTCCCAACGCGTGCGGCTCTTGTTCCAGTCCTCAAACGACTTTTCCAGATGAAACTGCACCGTGTAGATCAGTTGACCTTCGCTCCGCTTCACCATCATCTGATTACGACAGAGATATGAAGTCGCCAGCAGTTTGAATCCGTCCGGCACGCGATCGAGTTGCAGACCGTGGTTTTGCCAAACGCGCAGAATGCGCGGGGACGCCTGCGGGTCCATGCAGTTGATGTTAGTAAAGATCGGATCGCCGGGTTCGGTGATCCGGACGAAGCGATACTGATACTCCTGCGGACGAGCGAGACGTTGTTCGTGTTGCTCGAGCTTGTCGAGCGTGATCACGCGGGCGCCAAAACTGAGACCAACCAACTGGTGTCCGCCGCAAATCGCGAGCACCGGTATTTTTGTTTCGCGAATGAAGCGGCCAAAGTCATCGAGAATGGATGACTCGTAGTAATCAAAGTCGCGCAGCGTACCGCTGAGCACGATCGCATCGGGCTGAAAACGTTTGGCAGCCGCCGCGATTTCGGAAACGTGCACCACTTCCGTCGTCGCCTGTTTCACCAGACGGGAAATATTATTGAGAATGTTTTCGACCGCCATGCCCGCGATCAGTCGCTCGCGTCGCAACTCCGCGGCCAGCATTCCGCCCCACTCCTCGCGCGCCACTGGCGACAGGTCGCCTTCGTCGCGAAGCAGATTGTCGACGACGAGCACGCGCGCCACTGCGATGCTCTGGTGCACCGGCTCATAGCGACAAAAGGTCTGCTGGTTGAATGGAAAAGGAAGCGGCCCGGTAACTTCAGGCCGGTCGGTAGCGGGGATAAATTCTTGAGTCATGTACGTTCGGGTCAAGTGTCGTTATCTGAGATTTACTTCGAGCGCTGTTTCGTATTCTGCCTGAACTCGGGCACTCGCGTGCCCGCTCCGGCCTCCTGGATCTCCGCGCGAATTCTAGCAAGTAGCAGGCCACGAAGTCTTGCTTTGAACGTGGGGGTCTGAACGCGGCCTTCCTGCTCAACGAGCAACAACATTCTATACCACGACGACTCCAATTCGTCCGCTAAATGCGAGATTTTTGTTATGTCGTACGGTACTGCTACATCGCTGCAGCCGATTCTGGCGAAAACTGAGAGGTACCGGGCGGTGGCCAGATCGGGACAGAGTAGCCGGCGCCGTCCAATCTTCAGCTCGACTCCGAGCAGAGTGTGCTGAATGACGATACGACCGGAGGAGTTCGGTTTGTCGAAATGGTACGAGCGGGTGCGAAGCTTGAGGATACGCTCGCGATAGATTCGCGGCAGCCACGTTTCACCGAGTTGTTCCTGGATTTTGTGAGCGACGTCTTCAGCAGGCATTTCACGCAAAGGCGCAAAGACGCAAAGAAGAAACTTAGCGCTGACTTGGCGTCTTTGCGTCTTTGCGTGAGATCTTCTCTGTAAACAATTGATTTTCGATCCTGGTTTGCAGCGCGTTGATCACGCGTCCAGGAAATAGTCCCAGGTAAAGCACTCCGAGCACCGTTATCACCAGCGCCAGCGCGACACTCGCGGGAACTCTCGGCGCGTTCCACGCCATCGTTCTTTCACCGAAGAACATGACGATGATCAAGCGCAGGTAGTAGTAAGCCGAAAGCGCGGTGTTGAGGACGGCGATCACGACCAGCACGTAGTGCTGTTCGATCGCAGCGCCAAAAACCATGATCTT
>DATJKO010000664.1:0-3022 GCA_035491355.1 Pyrinomonadaceae bacterium | reverse complement strand
GGGACACGGAGATGGGGGACGCGGGGACGCGGAGAACGAAGTGGGCTAACGGAAAAGCGGAGAATCGGAGTAACGGAGACGCGGAGTAACGGAGATCGTTCTATCGCCGCCTCTGCGCGTCACCGCGTCTCCGCGTCTCCGCGTCGCTCCTTCTCCGCATCTCTCTCAGTTCTCGCCGACGCCGGCGGCGAACTCGCCCGTGTCGTCATCGCGACGGCGAGTGGCGGGATCGCTGGAACGTCGGCGCGGGTGCGAATCTGGACCACGTCGCTCGTCGCGCATCTGCGCGGTCAAGCCGCGAATGCCATGCTTGTCGAGTAAATGCCTGAGCGATCGCACCGAGAGACGCAGCAACTCAGCAGCGTTGGTCTGATTACCCGACGTGCGCCGAAGCGCCTCGAGTACGTACGTCTTTTCCAGCTGGTCCAAGTGGGCCGTGATGTTGATCCCCTCGTCGGGAAACTCCATGGCTTCCGCCACGCGATACGGGTTGTAGTTGCTGATCTTTTCCGGCAGCCGTTCGGGTTCGATGGAGTTGGTGCGTTCGAGCGCGACGGCGCGTTCGATCGTGTGTTCAAGCTCGCGGACGTTGCCGGGCCAGGAGTATCGCTCGAGCAAACGCATCGAGCTTTCGCTGATACCCAAGGTGCGACCACCCGCAGAGCAGAACTTCTGGACGAAGTGCGAAGCGAGATCCGAGATGTCTTCCGCACGTTCACGCAGCGGTGGTAGTTCGATCGGGATCACGGAGATGCGGTAGTAAAGATCTTCGCGGAACGTTCCGGACGCGACCATGCTGGCGAGGTCGCGATTCGTTGCTGCGATCACGCGCGTATCGACAGTGCCCTCCTCAGTCGCGCCCACCGGCCGTACTTTCCGTTCCTGCAACACCCGCAACAATTTGACCTGCATCGCCGGCGACATCTCGCCGATTTCGTCGAGAAAGATCGTGCCGCTGTTTGCTGCCTCGAACAGGCCTTTGCGGTTGGAGTTCGCGCCGGTAAACGAGCCTTTGACGTACCCGAACAACTCCGATTCCAGCAGCGTCTCGGTGAAAGCACCGCAGTTGACGGACACAAACGGTTTCTCAGCCCGCGGGCTGAGATCGTGAATGGCGCGCGCCACCAGTTCCTTGCCCGTACCCGATTCCCCGGTGACCAGCACGGTCGACTGCACCAACGCGACCGTCTCGATCATCTGGTAAAGCGAGAGCATGCGCTGGCTGCGGCCGATGATGTTGCCCAGCTTGCCGCGCGTGCGCTGTCCCTGGATCAGCGCCTTGTTCTCTTCGAGTAACGCTTCCTTTTCTTTGACGAGCGTGATCTTGTCGAGTGCGCGGGCGACAGTCTCTTTCAGCAGATCGTTGTCGAACGGTTTCTGAACAAAGTCGTAAGCGCCGAGGAGAAACGCTTCGCGCGCGGTGTCGACGTTGGCGAACGCCGTCATCATGATCACTTCGACGTCCGGTAGCAGCTCCTTCGCGGACCGCAGCAGATCGACGCCATTCATGTCAGGCATGCGAATGTCCGATATGATCAGATCGGGCGACTGCTCGCGTAGCTGGGTGATGGCTTCACGGCCAGTCTCGGCGAGACGCACGGTGTGTCCCTCGCGTTGCAGTAGATGCGTCAGAAACTGCCGCATTCCGAGTTCATCGTCAACAATTAGAAGATTGGCCATGATTTCATTTCCAATTGCTGATTGCTGATTGCCGATTTGGGTTCGAGAAAATCGGCAATGGGAAGTTGGCAATCGGCAATTACTTCACTGGTCGCCGTTTGACGTTATCATTGGAAGTTCGACGGTAATCGTCGTTCCCTGTCCCTCACGACTGCGGACATTGATTGTACCACCATGATCGCGAATGATTTGATAAACAATTGAAAGACCGAGACCGGTGCCGCCCGTTGTTGACGAGAAGGGCTCGAAGAGATGTTCGACTTGATCAGGCGTCATGCCGCGTCCGGTGTCGGAGAACGCGATGCGGAGACGATCGTGCGAGTTCTTTTCGAGTGTTGCGCGGAGTGTTCCGCCCTGCGGCATGGCCTGTAACGCGTTGCGTGCGAGGTTCCAAAAGACTTGCTTGAGTTGTCCCTCGTCGGCATTTGCAAAAATCCGCTCGTCCGGCCCTTCCGCTTCGATTATCTGGTTCGCGCCGATCTCGGGACTGTGGCGCATCAAGGCAAATGTTTGATGCAGCAGATCGCCGACGTCCACGCGGGCCTGCACGAGAGAACGCGGCCGTGCGTAACTAAGAAAGTCGGTAATGATCTGGTTCAAACGATCTGATTCACGCAGGATGATCTCCATCAACTCCGCTTGCGAGGAATCACTTTCAACTTCGGAACGAAGCATCTGGATCGACCCCCGCATTGCGGCGAGCGGGTTGCGGATCTCATGCGCGATCGACGCCGCCATGCGACCGATCGCGGCCAGACGATCCTGGCGTCGCGATGTTTCTTCCAGCGAACGCACCTGCGTGAGGTCCTGAAAAGTGATCACCATTCCGGTCGTCTCGCCCGCCTCAGAACTCAGCGGCGAGACGCTGTAACCAAGCCGCAACCGCATGCCTTCTGACGTGAGGCAGCTTGTTTCAAATCGGGGAACCGTCGCGCCTTTTTCCGAGCGTGACGCCTCGCCAATGTGATCTTTGATATCGCCGAACAGAATGGAGGCGTCCTGCCCGCGTATGGCTTCCTCAGAGTAGCCGGTGATCTCCTGGGCGGCGGCGTTGAAGGTGTAGATGTGCCCCTCGAGGTCTGTCGTCACCACTCCGGAACGAATCGACGCAACGATGCGCTCGTGAACGGCGCGCAAGTTGGCGAGTGACTTTCTTGCTGCCTGCAACCGGACATCGCTGCGTGACTGTCGTTCAGCAAGTCTCGCGGCGAGCAGTCCGACGACGAAGAAGGCGACGTCAAACAGTCCGATCCACTGCACGGTTTGCGAGATGGAACCGCCGATTAGTCGCGACGAAATGGTCGGTCCCGAAATGCCCGTCAGCGCAATCGAACAAGCCGTG
>DATJKO010000663.1:0-3473 GCA_035491355.1 Pyrinomonadaceae bacterium | reverse complement strand
AAACGCAAAGACCTGGACCTGGTGTTCTCGCTACAGCATGAGCGGGTGGTAGCCAAAGACAATACGGTGAGCTTTGCCAATCGTAGTTGGCAGCTCGAACGCAGCAAACTACGCGGCACCTTAGCTGGTTGCAGAGTGCTGCTGCACGAACATCTCGACGGCACTTTCACCATCACTTTTGGGCCGCATGTCGTGGGCCGTTACAACGAAGAAGCTGTGGAAATGACGCCGCCCCGGAAAGCGACAAAAGCCGTCGCTTCCCGCCGCGGCTTGGAAAAGTCAGGCCAAAAAGCAGCCTGACTTTCCCACATTCCCACAGCTACTGCGGGATTCATTAAATGAAACTGGTAAAACCAAAACCGGACACTTCACTTGCTAAAAAAACCGGACATTTTAATTTGCTAACAACAATTCTTTGCGTCAACCTTGATGACGCGAATCACTCCTCGCGCAGCGCAACGAGCGGGTCAACCTTCGTCGCCCGTCGGGCAGGAAGATAACAGGCGAGCAGCGCAACCATCGCCAACGTCAAAACCACCGACACCAGCGTTACCGAATCCGTCGGCGTCACGCCGAAAAGCAAAGTGCTCATTAACCGCGTCAAAGCCCACGCACCTGTCAATCCGGCCGCTACCCCCAAAAGCGCCAGTCGAAGACCTTGTTTGATGACCAGGCCCAGGACGTTTGCGCGTTGCGCACCAAGGGCCATACGGATCCCCATTTCTCGCGTCCGTTCGGTCACGAAATACGAGAGCATCCCGTACAGACCAATAACGGTAATCAAAAGCGCAACACCGCCGAACACGACAAACAACGTAAGACTAAACCGCCGCGCATTAAACGACGAAGCGACAACCTCGTCGAGGGTGGCAAAACTTATCGGGACATCTGAGCTAAGCCCCTGCACAGTTGCCCGCAGCGAAGGAATCAGAGTTCGCGCGTCACCTGCTGACCGCACAACAATCGACAGTCGCGATACCTGCCACCACTGTGGCCGCTGCAATGAATAACCGTACACCGTCGGCTGCGGTTCACGCTCGAGTGTCTCATCACGAACGTCGCCGACGACACCGACGATTTGCATGAGATGCTTGTCCGTATCCATGTTGCCGAATTGAATGCGTTGGCCGATCGGATCCGCGCCGGGCCAGTGGCGCTGGGCCAACGATTGACTGATCACCGCTACGTGCTGGCCGTCGGCTTTATCGGAAGCGTCGAATAAACGGCCGCGCAGCAGTGGAATCTTCATAGCCGGAAAGTATCCGGCACTTGCGACGCGGTATTCCCCGTAACCCGGCGTGGATTGATCGTCGTTGATGAGAAATTGTCCGTTCGCGCCGCGGTCGTTCAGCGGCAACACATTTATCCCACCGGCCGCAGACACACCGGGAAGTTGGCTGACACGTTCGAGCAACTGCACATAAAACTGACGCAGACGTTCGTCTTCTTCAGGAGACACGGTGCTGGGCAACGACAACATCATCGCCACTGCTCCGCCACTCTCAAAGCCGGGCTGCTTTTCCATCACCTTGATGAAGCTGCGAATAAGTAGTCCCGCACCCGTCAACAAAACGAGCGTGAGACCGATCTGCCCGACGACGAGTGCGCCACGCAGGCGGGACCCTTTGCCACCCACCGTACCGGAAATGCCACGCTTCAAACCCAGAGTCAGATCTCGACGCGCGCGCAGACCCGGCAGAAAACTGAGAACCACAGCGATCAGAACACCGAGGGCACACGCAAATGCCAGCACGCGCGGGTGAACGCCGATCGCATTGAGGCGTGGCAGCGATCCGTCGTCGAGCACTAACAACATCCGGACAGCGAAGCTCGCCAGCAGCGCACCAACCAATGCGCCGGGTATAGCGAGCAGGAGGTTTTCCGTGAGGATCTGACGCGTCAAACGGAAGCGGGACGCTCCCAACGCAACACGCAAGGTGAACTCGCGCTGACGCGACATCATTTGGCTCAATAAAAGATTCGAGAAGTTTGCGCAGGCGACCAGCAGCAACAAACCGACCGCGCCGAGTAAAAGCCAAAGGCCCTGCCGCACGTTGCGCGTCAGGTACGTTTGCAGGGGGATCACGGCGAAATCGACCGCATCAGTCTTCGCCCCATGAGTTTCGCGCAAGTTTTTGGCGACCAGGGTCACGTCCGCTTGCGCCTGTTCCAGTGTGACACCCTCACGCAAGAGACCGATGACCGGCCAGTTGTGCGCGGTGCGGGACGGATTTGGCGGCTCAGTGTTCGTGGTGATCCAGACGTCGGTTTGCGCGGGATAGTCGAACGAGGGCGGCATCACACCAACTACGCTGCAACTGACGCCATCCACATTTAGTTTCACCGCGTCCAGATCCGATCGGCCACCTAAAAAGTTCTGCCAGTAGCCGTAACTCACGATCGCCGCTACTGGTCCACCAAACTTGTCCTCCTCCGGAAGTACCGATCGGCCCAACAGCGGCTGCACACCCATCGCGGCGAAGAAGTCGCGCGAGGCATAGGACATTCTCGCCCGGGTTGGTTCACTTCCTCCTGTCACTACCAGCGGGTAACTGCCCGCGGATACCGCGAGATTCTCGAAAGTTCGATTCTGCGCCGCAAGGTCATAAAAATTAGCGCCCGCGAAGCTGACCTGTTTCCCTTTCGCATTGATTTCGCGAAGTTGGACCAGACGATCGGCATGAGGGTAAGGAAGCGAACGAAGCAGCAAGGCATCGACAATCGAAAAGATGGCCGTCGTCGATCCTATGCCGAGCGACAAAACCAGAATCACAACTGCCGTAAAACCCGGACGTTTCAGCAGAGTCCGCAATGCGAACCGAACATCTTTAGTCACGTCAGCCTCCTTAAGGTGCTGGTGTCCTAAACCACCTTGTTAGGTGCCAGGAACGAAGGGTCGTGCCTGAACGATATAGATCTGGCCTTTCATGTAGGCCCACTCGATGTCCTGTTCGCGATTGCCAAACACGCGCTTGATGTCCAGTGCGGCACGAACGAGACGGCGTATCACATCGTCCTTCAGGACCACGCGGTCGCCGGTAATCGGCACTTCCTTTACGCCGCCCTTTTCATCGAACGTCAACAGACTGTCCTCCGCGGATCGCGTCAACACCTGGACCGCGTTCGTTCTCGGTCGAAAGATGATCTGTTCGGCGATTCGCTGACCTTCGACCACCTTGATTCCCAACCCGCGTTTGGCGCTGATGTAGATCGCCGCTTTGTTTTCGGGGTCGAACGGATCAGTGCTGATCATCACGCCGGAGCTCTCGGAGTTGATGCCTTCCTGTAACAGAACAGCCATGAAGATCTTCGAGTGGTCCACTCCCGCACGCTCGCGAGCCTCATAAGCCTCGAAGTTCCACAGCGACGCCCACACTTTTCGAATCGCGTCAATCAACTCCTGATCGCCACGCACGTTGGGCACCGTCGTGTACAAACCAGCGCCGCTGAAGTTCGGCAAGTCTTCCGAGTTT
>DATJKO010000662.1:0-4985 GCA_035491355.1 Pyrinomonadaceae bacterium | reverse complement strand
GCCGTCACCCGAGGGTGACGGTTCGCGCGGCATTACCTCTTCCACTGCCTGATCGATCTTCTCGCTCTTCGCCGTCTCGTCCATCGCATCGCGTCGCAAACGATGTCGCAACGACATCGCCGATACGCGCCGCACGTGGTTTACGTTAACTGACCGCCGTCCTTCAAACGCCGCCAACGCGCGCGCGGCGCGCATGATCGTCAACTCGCCTCGATGCCCGTCAACTTTCAAGTCAACGCAGAGTTGCGCGATCTTCGACAGAATCGTCCGGTCCACCGCAGTCTTCCGCAGGTTCGCCCGGGCGCGCGTGATTCTCTTTCGCAGCTGCTCCTGGTCTTCCTCGTAGCTCTCGAAGAACGCTTCCGGATCGCGATCGTACGCCTCACGACGCTCAATGATGTTGACTCGGTTATCGAGATAAGTCTCCGTGACGACTTCCGCGTGCAGTCCAAAACGATCCAGCAACTGCGGTCGCAACTCGCCTTCTTCAGGATTGCCCGAACCAACCAGCACAAAATTCGATGGATGTTCGACCGACACGCCTTCCCGCTCCACTCGGTTTCGCCCGGTGGCGGCGACGTCCAATAAAAGATCGACGAGGTGGTCCTCGAGCAGGTTCACTTCATCGATATAGAGAAAACCGCGATTGGCCCGCGCCAGTAGACCGGGATCGAAACTCTTGCGACCTTCCTTGAGCGCGCGTTCGATGTCGATCGTTCCGCAGACGCGATCCTCGGTGGCGCCGAGCGGGAGTTCCACGACTGAAACCGGTGCTGTGGTGGAAGTCAGTGCGTCGCGTGCCGAGCATTCCGTGCAGAGGTTTCGCGGGTCTGACGGATCGCACTTGTACGTGCAGCCTTCTATTACCTTAATCACTGGCAACAGATCCGCCAGTGCGCGGACCGCCGTCGACTTCCCCGTGCCCCGGTGGCCCATGATCAAAACGCCGCCGATTGACGGATCGACGACGTTTAGAATGAGGGCCAGCTTCATCTCTTCCTGGCCGACAATGGCAGTAAAGGGAAACGCTCTGCGCATACGAGAACGACAGATTACACTCATTTCCAGAATTCTAATAATTGTCTTGACATCCAAAAGGAACGGGACTAGAGTGCCGCCCACTCCCGACCAAAAGTAAGCCCAGTTAACTTGAATACTTGCGAGCAGGGTCCTTTTCCCTGCCCTCTCCTTCACGACTAAGGTCCTTACCTTGGTTTCTTGTTTCGTGAAGGGACACATCACTCTAGTCACCCCCGAGGACTGGAGCTGCCTCTACAAGCCGGGTCACGCAGTTTACAACTACGGGCAGGACCATGAGTTTGCTAACGCACGGGCGAACTGATCCCTTCCGTTTCCACCACGTGTTTTTGCAGGTCCTAGGAGGCATAGTCACATGAGGAAAGTTTTACCCATCCTGACTCTAATCTTGTTTGCGGTAGCCCTTGCTTTACCTCTAAGTGCACCGCAGACCGTCGAGGGACAAGCTGCCACTGAAGCGTTGACAACCGACATGGACGCCAAGACGGACGACCTGTTCAATGGCTTCGGTGTCAAAGGGACACCCATCGACGAATGCGTAAATGAACCCGTACCGCCTACCGCGCGCGGCAACGGCCGATTTGAAGATAACAAGTTTATCTTCTCAGAGCGCGAAACAATTGAGGACGGACTTGGACCAACCTACAACGACGTAGGCTGTGTTGAATGCCATCAGTCAGTCGACGTTGGCGCGTTCGGCCAGCAGATGGAGTTCCGTGCTGGTCACCTCGTCAATGGTGCTTTTGTTGACGCTCCGGGTGGTCAGTTAATTCATGCACGAGGTACCGACTCCGACGTTGTCGAGCACATCTCGACGGCGGAGACAGTCAAAGCTTTCCGCGTCACATTGAGCACCCTCGGCGACGGATTTGTCGAAGCCCTGGCAAACGCAACGTTACAGAACAACGTAGCCGCGCAACCTGCCGCTCAACGTGGCACACTCAGTCAGGTCCCGGTAGTTGAGGCAAACAACACGCTGCGCATCGGCCGCTTCGGCTGGAAAGCGCAGCATGCGAGCCTGCTCTCGTTCTCGGGCGATGCTTATCTCAACGAGATGGGTATCACTAACCCGTTCGACGGCTTCGGCGGACGCAGCTCAGACGCAGCTGACGCCGGAACCCACGAAAACCCGGCCAGCACCGCTGAAGGTGTAATCAACGTTACGTTCCCATCCCCGTTTGACCCAGTGGAAGATCCTGAGGACGACGGAGACGACGTGCTTGCATTCGCCGACTTCATGGCTGCAACCCGTGCTCCCGGTCGTCAGAATCCGATACCGGCGGCAGCGGTTAGAGGCGACCCGTTGTTCACGCAAGTAGGCTGCGCGGTTTGCCACACTCGAACCTTGGTCACGGCTGCCCCGGGCACACTGATTAACGGTGGAGCTTTCACAGTTCCAACCGCTCTGGGCAACAAGATCATTCACCCGTTCAGTGACTTTGCGCTACACAACATCGGCACTGGCGATGGCATCGTGCAGAATGCTGGTCAGGCAAGCGCCAACCAACTGCGCACGCCACCGCTGTGGGGCATTCGCGCCCGCAACAGGCTGATGCACGAAGGTCTGAACGTCACGATCTTCGATTCCATCCAACTTCACGCCGGCCAGGCGACAGCAGCGCGTAATGCCTTCAACGCTCTGACAGCCGGACAGCGAAACGATCTCATCGCGTTCGTGTTGTCGCTCTGATGTTTGGCGCCAGACGAGCCTGAAGAGGCACTATCCCGAAGCTCGCTGGAGCAACTCAATCCGGCGAGCTTCGGTTCCCTACGAGGGTCACTCGCATGAATCCAACTCCCAGACTGTCATTACTCTGTTCAATCTGCGTTTTTCTCGTGGCTTGCTCGAGCGCGAACCGTGCTGCCGTGGAACAACCACCGACGCCGCAAGCTCCCGCCCCGGTAGCCACGCCGGTTACGATCGATGTCGCTACTGCACCGAAAGTTACCGAAGTGCAGGATGCGATCAAACGGGTCTTCAAAGACGCTGCCGTTCTTCATCCCGATCACAATCCAAACTTTCTCGCCGGCGATTTCAACGGCGACGCGTCAGAGGACCTTGCCGTTATTCTGAAACCTGCTCCCAACGGAGTCGGGGAATTGAACCAGGAGTATCCACCGTGGCTGCTGCGCGATCCGCGCGGGAACCAGGGGACGCGCCCGCAACTTAAAGTTGAAAAAGACGAAGTGCTACTCGCGGTAATCCACGGCTACGGCTCGAAGAACTGGCGCGACCGGGAAGCAACGCAAACGTTTCTACTCAAGAATGTCGTCGGCCGCGATCTAAAAGTGCAAAGCACCAAGGATTTTGCCGCCGCAAACACGGGACGAAAACTGCCGCGACCACAGGGTGATCTCATTGGCGAAACGCTCAATGGAACTGCCGGCTATATCTACTATGCAGTTTCGACCTATTCGTGGTACGACCCAAACACATTCAAGCAACAGACGGAGTCGGGCATCTTCCATAAACCGAAGACGATGCGTGCGCATGCTGAGAAGCCACAGTTTGCTCACGCTCAACTGTTTGCTCATCCGCAACAGACGCCGCAGGTCGCGACCATCAGTGCCGAAGAGTTGAAGGCCAAGATGAATGCCAACGAAACCGTCACGATCATCGACGTGCGCGGGGCCGAGGGTTATGCGTCCAGTCAAACGACGATCAAGGGCGCCTTTCATTTGAAGGTGCGGCGGATAAAGAGTCGTTTGAAGTACGCACCACTGAAGGACCTGCCGAAAGACCGTGAGATCGTCACTTACTGTGCGTGTCCGGCCGACGAATCGAGTATCAGCGCGGCGCAGGTTCTTCAGGATTCGGGCTTCACTCGAGTGCGGGTGTTGAAGGGTGGCTGGACCGAATGGCAGAAAGCGAAGGGTCCTGTGCAACCGAAGTAGACCTTTCGCGGGTGATCAGTTATATCTGTGGCTCTGTGGTTGCACCAACATTATTAGAGGTCAGCAAGCTCGGATGCGTGCGCGGAGATCGCCGGCTCTTCAGTGGGCTCGATCTATCGATACGAGCGGGCACTTTTCTCCAGGTAACCGGACCAAATGGCAGCGGCAAGACCAGTTTGCTCCGGATCCTCTGCGGGCTCCTGGCGCCCGCCGAAGGCCAAATCAAGTGGCAAGGTGAGAACATTCGCTCACTCGCTGAGGACTATTTCACTTCGGTCACCTATTTGGGCCATCGGCACGGCGTCAAAGACGAGCTGACCGCCGTTGAAAATCTCCGCATCTCCAATGCCCTGAACGGCATCGTTGTCAGCAAAGAACGCGCGCGTGAGGTGCTCGGCCGGATGGGCCTGGCCGGACGAGAATCACTTCCGGCACGACTTTTGTCGGAGGGTCAGAGAAGAAGAGTGGCCCTGGCGCGTCTTCTTACTTGCAACACGAAGCTGTGGCTGCTCGACGAGGTGATGACTTCGTTAGACAAAGGCGCGATGGCCCTGGTTAGATCTTTGATTGAAGAGCACCTGGCAGGCGGCGGCATCGCCATTGTCGCAACGCATCAGGATTTAGAGCTGGCGACAGGGTCGAGCCAACGACTCGAACTCGCAACGTGAACTCCCCTTCGAGCTTATCGATGTTGCGCTGGATCGTTTGGCGCGATCTGACGCTGGCGTGGCGTCGCCGCGCCGACATGCTGTCGACAGTCTTCTTCTTTGTGATCGTCGTCAGCCTGTTTCCACTGGGTATCGGACCTGAGACGCAGTTGCTGCGGTCAATCGCGCCGGGAGTTGTTTGGGTCGCGGCGTTGTTGGCGTCGATGCTTTCGCTGGGACGACTGTTTGCGAACGACTATCAGGACGGCACGCTGGAGCAGTTACTACTGACACCGCAGCCGCTGTTCATGGTGGTGTTAGGGAAGGTTTTGGCGCACTGGATCGTCTCAGAGATTCCGTTGGTGTTGATTGCGCCGCTCGTCGGGCTACAGTTTGACATTCCGC
>DATJKO010000661.1:0-5617 GCA_035491355.1 Pyrinomonadaceae bacterium | reverse complement strand
CCGTTCGCGCAATCGATGACGATCTTCAGACCTCGCAGGTCCAAACCGGAGGCGATCTGATCTGAAAGAAACGCCAGGTACTGTTGCTGAAGATCTGCTTCCTGCTGTGGCGACGGTGGTTCCAATTCAGAGGTCGATGAGGGGAGCGTAACGCCGGCGAAGATGTCGGATTCGATCACGCGCTCCACTGAGTCGTCCATCTTTTCACCCGAGGGCGAGAAGATCTTGATTCCGTTGTCCTGGTACGGGTTGTGTGACGCGCTGATTACCACGCCGGCGTCTGCGTCGAGTTTACGCGTCAGAAAAGCGACACCAGGCGTCGTAATGACCCCCGCGGACAAACACTTGCCGCCGCCATGCGTTGCGCCATCGATCAGCGCGCGTTCGAGCCAGTCGCCAGACTCGCGCGTGTCTCGGCCGATTACGATCTCGGGTGGACCGGTTGTCCTGGAAAGATGGCTGGCGAGTGAATAACCGATTGCGCTAACTGTGGGTGCGTCGAGTGGGAATTTTCCGGCTTCGCCTCGAATACCGTCCGTGCCAAAAAGAGGTTTCAATACCTATAGCTCCGATTACCAGTTGTTAATCGACTTCAGAGTCACTTTGCCTTCCAGTTCAGGCGCAACGACGAGCCGGCGCTCCATTATCGAACTGATGCCGACCGCCTGAAGTCCGATTTGTAAATCTTCAGCCTTTAACTTGTCGAGAATGCTTGGCGGACCCGAAACAGTGATGTTCAGCAGCGGTGCGGTACCGTCGGAGTTGAGAATACGAACACCCGAGAAAGTCCTGTCGACCGGCACTTCCGCTATGTCCACTTGCACGCTAACGACCGGATCCAGCAGATCAATCTTCGTATCGGGAACGTCGATGCCAAGATTCGACGCCGTAAAACTCTCCTTGTGCCCCGTCAACCAGATCGATTCGGTCAGCACTTTCTGCAAGGAGTTTACGCGGCTCTCCGGTCCACGCACTAAAACCGATCCTTTACTCGGTCGAACACCATAGACCTGATATCCGTCAGGCGGCTTGCCTTCGAGCTTCGGCTCGATTGGGACCTGGCGTTCGACAATCGGCTCGAGACGAATCGGAATCGCGCTGGGTTGAAAGCCGTCGACCTTAACACCTTGCGGCAATGAAATCTGGGCTTTGTCAGCTAAACGTAGGACACGTTCGCCCGGCTGCTGATCGCTGATGTCGACCGTCGCAACTAGATCGAGCGCAGTCAGATCGTCCAACTTGTTTCTGCTGCCGGTCAGCATCACGTCAACTGTTCGCGGCGGATCGTTGCTGATCTCGAGCGACTGCGGCCTGATGAAGTTGAGCTGGACGTTCACGTGCGCTGTCACGGGTTCGTTCTGGCCAGTCACGACCAACCAGAGGACCATCGCGATCGCCAACGACAGCAGTTTCAGACTCCAGTCTTCGAGGAAGATCTTGCGCGCCAGCTTCACCACACGATTTGGCGGGTGGCCAACATCCGGAGTCTCAACTTCGTCTACGTCCTGAAAAGGCATTTTGAACTCTAAATTGAAGCGATCTCTTCAGTCTCACTATTAGCTTCCGAGACCTTCGGTTCTTTTTCTTTCGGCTCCTTCGGCCCAACGCCGAGCGCTTCGAAGATAGCGGCGCGAAGTTTCGGCGGATCGAGACCACGCCGGATCTCGCCTTTCTGAACAAACGACAGCAGTCCCGTTTCCTCGGACACGACTACCGCAACGGCGTCAGTGTCTTCGGTCACGCCGATGGCCGCACGATGCCGCGTACCAAGATCGCGCGAGAGTCGCGGATTGAGCGTCAAAGGAAGAAAGCACGACGCGGCGGCGATGCGATGACGACGCACCACGACGGCGCCGTCGTGAAGCGGACTTGAGGTATTGAAAATACTCACCAGCAGATCGTAACTCAGCTCCGCATCGAGCTGGACGCCCCCGTCAGTCACGTTCTTCAAACCGACATTGCGTTCGATAACAATCAGCGCGCCCGTCTTCATCGATGCCAGCGTGCTCGCGGCGAGAATGACTTCGTCGTAAATGCCTTCGCCAAACTGCCCCCGATGACGCGAAAACGGAACCCGGAACCGATTGCCGAAGGTAATCAGCGCCTGTCGGATTTCCGACTGGAACAACACGATGATCGCAATACCGATGTACAGCAGTCCGTTACTGAGCACGAACTCCAGCGTCGCAAGATCCTGTTTGATTGAAAGCCAGTAGAGAAAAACGAGGGCGGCGATTCCGGCGGCCATGGGCGCGGCGCGCGTGCCGCGCAGGAGTTTCAAAACTGCATACACGAGCAAAAAAACGAAGATGATGTCCGCGACATTGCGCGGCTCAATCATTCGTCTCAAATACTCGGTGTATGGCAGTAGTAGTAACATCTTGCGTTATCAAATATGTACGACTGCGATGCTCGGCTTCTCGGCAGCAATTTAGTTACTCCGCTCATCACGCGCGACTTCGACAAATATCATCTCCACTTTAGGCTCCGCGCGCTTGATCCGTTCTTCGATCTCTCCAATCGTATTCACGATGCTACCAGTATTCAAATCATCTCGCAGCTGTACGTGCGTATTGATGAGAATCTGTTTCGGCGCTAAGTGCATCGTCAACAATTCCAAGACCTTTTCGACGCTCGGGTGGCTCTCGATCGCTCGCGTGATCGCCTCCACTACTTTCGCATTCGCTGCTTCGCCGAGCAGCAGACCGCGTGACGCTCGCGCGAGTATAAAAGCAACGACGGCAAGTACCAGACCGATCATAATTGACGCCACGCCGTCCCAGTAAGCACCGGCGGCGCCGCCAACCTGATACTCGGTCAATATCAGACCCGTCGCAGCAATTATGATCCCGATCAGGGCTGCGGAATCTTCAAAGAGCACGGTCTTCGCGGTCGGGTCCTTCGACTCGCGCAGGTACTCCATAAACGTCTGGCCTTCGTGGTGCGCTTCTCTAACCTCCTGGTATAGCGCCAGGCAAATTGAGCCTGTTTCCAATACAAAGGAGAGCGCGAGCACCCAGTACGCCCATTTCAGGTTCGTCGGCGGATGCGGGTGTTGTAGTTTCTCAATGCCTTCATAGATCGCGTAAGTCGCACCAACGCCAAAGATGAAAATGGCGGCAATGAAAGACCAGAAGAAGCGTTCCTTGCCGTAGCCAAACGGATGTTTGGCTGAGGCGGGTCGCTTGTAAAACCGCAAGCCGAGCAAGAGAAAGATCTGATTGGTCGTGTCGGCCACCGAGTGCAGAGCCTCCGCCATCATGCCGGAGGACCCTGTAATCACCGCCGCCACAAACTTGAGAACCGCGATCACTCCATTGGCAAACAGCGCGCCGAGTACGGCCAGCATGCGGCGAGTCCTTCAGTCTATGAAATGCAAGCTCCGTACGGATTATATCTGTGTTCTGGTTTGAAGAAAACTACGAGGAGGCGCGCTTTAAACGCTGCTTTTTGCGCTTGAAACGGCCGCTTTGGAGAAACCCGACGAGTTCGCCGTTCTTGCCCACCACCGCCAGCGAACCGATACCGTTGCGCTTCATCAACTCGCGGGCGTAATCGAGCGTCGCGTTTGGTTCGACGAAGAACCGCGGCGCGATGGGACGCATTACGTCGCGCGCTTTGGTCAGGTGCCAGCGTTCGCGCGGCAACGTCTTCAGATCGTCGAGCGAGACGATGCCGTGAAGGCGTTTGTTGAGCGCTACGGGAAACGCGACCTGCCGGTGCATCGGCAACACGGAGTCGATCAACTGGCTGATCAATAGATCCGGTTCGACGGAAAACGGCGCCGACATCGCTTCTTTAACGATGTTCTGTACTCGTCCCCGGACATGCTTGACGACGCTGTACGCGGCGTCGAAAAGGAAAAGGCCGACCAGCACTGACCAGAATCCCATGAAGTACGAGCGAAAGCTCGGGGCGATGACCATGTAGACGCCGAAGATGATGAGTATCGCGGCGATCAGCATCCCGCAGATTCCGGCGAGTCGCGTCGCCTCTTTGATGTCGCCCGTTCGTCCCCAGAGGATCGCGCGCAGCACGCGGCCGCCGTCGAGTGGATAACCGGGGAAGAGGTTGAAAACAGCAAGTAGGAGATTACCAGCGCAGAGTAGGAACAATACGCCGCCGGCTGTTTCGTAGCCGGCCATGATGGCGGGCAACATCAGGATGAAGCTGATTAGCGCGAACAGGAAACTCGCTGCTGGTCCCGCGACTGCGATCCGGAATTCCGCTCGTGCGCTGTCAGGCTCGTTGCGCAGGCGGGCCAGTCCGCCGAATGGATGCAAGACGATCTCTTCAATCTCGATTCCTTCAGCACGGGCCATCAACGCGTGGGATAGTTCGTGGCCCAACACGGAAAGAAATAGTCCGACTGTTACTACGACCGCGAGTATCCAGGCTGTCGCGACACTCAGCGGCACCAGTTTTAGCGTCCCGACCAACATCCCGCCACGCGAGAGGTTCGCGGCGATCAGCCAAATACTTAAAACGAAAACGATGAACCAGCGGTAGTCGAAGCGCACCGGAATCCCAAAGATGCGTGCCACCGTGATCGTCCGTTTGTAGATACCGTTCAGTCTCATTCAGCCCCAGGAAAAGCTCGTGGTCCAACACTTCGAGTACACTAGCCTTATCACAGCGGCTCTGTCGCCGTGATGTGAGTCAGCCGCGACGGTAAAATCGTCGGCGTTAGAGTCGTTCGTAATTACAGCTCAGCGGCAGCCGCATCAATTAATGGATGCGGTTCGGTGCGGGCAACGCGGCGCAGGAGCAACGGCTCTTCGTAGAGTTGCGAGAGACCACGAACGATCGCGAATCGCGGCTCATCCGCGACGCGCACCGTGAGAGCGAGTTCCTTTTGCAAGTACTCGGACAACCCGTCCATCAACGCCCCACCGCCGGTCAGGATTACACCGCGGTTATAAACATCACCAGCCACTTCCGGCGCGAGTTCCGTCAACATCATCCGCACTTCATCGGCGATGCGCCGGATGATCGGCATCAAAATCGAGTGAACCTCTCCAGCAGAAATATCAACCGCGCCAGGACTGCCAGTCTGCACATCTCGCCCGCGCACGTTCATCTTCTTATTCGGATCCTCAGGCTCAATCGCCGAACTGAGCTCGAGCTTGATGCGCTCGGCTGTCTGCACACCGATGGTTAGACCCCGGTGACGCCGCAAACGATCCATAATCGCGACATCGATGTCGGCACTCCCGAGCCGTTCCGCTCGCGACGCGATAATCGATCCCGCAATAATCGCTGCGACATTCGTCGTACCACCGCCGATATCCACTACCGCCGCGGCATGTTCGTCATTAACGGGAACGCCAGCCCCAATCGCCGCCGCAAGTCCTTCCTCGATCATGTAAACCTTGCTGATTCGCGCCTCTTCGGCAGCGGCCAGCAGCGCCCGCTGCTCAACCTGCGTCACTTCCGACAACACGCTCATGATTGCGCGCCGGCTGAAGTGCGACATTCCGCTTCTTGCTTCACGGACGAAATGGTCCAGCATCGTCCTGGTCCGTTCAAAGTCGGCAACGACGCCATCAACCAACGGCGCGATCACCGTGACGTCGCGCGCTTCCCGCCCCTGCATCTTGTGCGCTTCGTTCCCGAC
>DATJKO010000660.1:0-6737 GCA_035491355.1 Pyrinomonadaceae bacterium | reverse complement strand
GCAGCGAGGTGGTCGAACCCGGACGCGAAGACACGATCAGCGCGATCGTCGAAAAGTTCAGCGGTTTTGAACCAAAGAAACATGACAACGCGAGACCAACACCGGAAGAGCTCGAACTCGCGAACCAGGAGTTGAACCACTTCACCGTGCGTCTCGCCGGACGCATCGCGTCGCCACCACGCGTGATGGGCAAAGCTGCGTTCGTTCATCTCTCCGATGGTGTGTCGCGGGTGCAAATTTACCTGCGGAAGGCTGATTTCACCGGCGTCCGTAACGATGCTGAGGGCGGCGACGTTGACGGCTGGTCGCTGTTTCAAGCGTTAGACCATGGCGACTTCATCGGGGTCGCAGGTTATCTCTTCGTCACCAAGACCGGCGAACTCTCGGTTCACGTACAGAAGCTTCAGTTCCTGTCGAAGGCATTGTTGCCCTTGCCTGACAAGATGCACGGCATTCACGATCCCGAGATCAAGCAGCGCCAGCGTTACGCCGACCTGATCGCCGGCAGTTTGAAGATCGACAAAGACGAGACGCTGACGTCGCGCGAAGTATTCGAACGTCGCGCCGCCGTCGTCAAAGAGCTGCGGCGAATACTGGAAGACCACGGCTACATCGAAGTCGAAACTCCAATGCTGACGCCGCTCGCAACCGGCGCCGTCGCTCGTCCGTTCAAGACGCACCACAACGCGCTCGACATCGACCTCTACGCACGCATCGCGCCGGAGTTGTATCTGAAACGGTTGCTGGTAGGGGGGTTCGAGAAGGTCTACGAACTCAATCGCAACTTCCGGAACGAAGGCGTTTCGACGCGTCACAATCCGGAGTTCACCATGCTGGAGTTCTACTGGGCCTACGCCGACGTGAACGCCATGATGGACTTCTGCGAAGAGATGTTACGCGCGGTCGTGTTCAAGGTGTTGGGCCACACGCACGTCGCCTGGGGCAATCACAGCATCGATTTTGGTCAGCAGTTTCGACGCGTGGGGATGCAGGCGAGTCTCGCAGGACTCGTCGAGCCCGGACAGATCACGAACGACAACGTTGTGACGCTGTTCGAGGAGCACGTCGAACCGGGATTGATCCAACCGACGTTCATCACGGATTTTCCGAAACCGATCTCGCCGCTGTCGAAAGCGTCGCCGGCGAATCCCGCGGTAGCTGAGCGGTTCGAGTTGTACATCGCCGGAATGGAGGCCGCCAACGGGTTCTCGGAACTCAACGACCCCGTCGAACAATACGAGCGCTTCCGCGATCAAGTGCGGCAACGCGAGCGGGGCGATGAAGAAGCGATGGTCATGGATGAAGATTATTTGCGAGCGCTGTCGTATGGCATGCCGCCGGCGGCGGGTATCGGCATCGGGATCGATCGTTTCGTGATGCTACTGGCGAACAAGCCTTCGATCCGCGATGTGATCCTGTTTCCTCACTTGCGACCCGAACGAAAAGAGAATTAGAACTTTGTACCTAGAACTTTGTACTTAGAACTTTGTGCTTTGTCCCTTGCGACAAAGAACAAAGCACAAAGAACCAAGTACAAAGAACAGCTTTATTTAACTTTCGCGCGCAGTTCGGCGAGACGCTGATCGGACCACCCGGGCTTCTGTCCGTGCTGCTCCATCAGCGCGACGTAGCGTTCCAGCGCATCGAGCGCGCCTTTGAAGTCACCCTGCTTCTCACGCACACGAATCAAGTCGAGGAGAAACTGCGAGTTGGTCGGAACGTAGGCATTGATCGCCTGCGTGAACGCGGTCTCCGCGCTCTTCAGATCGCCTTTCAGTTCGTAAGTGCGGGCGAGATGGAAGTAACTGATCGGATAGCGCGAACCGTCGCGCCTGGTGACTAAGAGCAGGTTGTTGAGCGCCTCGTCGTATTGCTTCAAACTGAGTTGTGCATAACTGAGCTCGAGGTTCGCGAGAGCGAAGTAGCCACCCTGGCGATCGATTACGCGATTGAAGTCTGCGACGGCGTCCTTCATCTTGCCGCGTTCGCTCGCCTGGCGTGCGCGTTGTAGATAATCGAAGCTGACGCGATCCAGTGTGGGTCTCACGGAAGTTGAACTCGAAGACGATTTCGGTGAACTCGCAGCCGTCACCCGTTTCTTATCGACGACTTCGATGTTTTCTTCGTTGCCAATGTTAGCCAACGCTTGGGCCGCCGCGTCGTGCCGCGGATCGATCTGTAGCGCTCGTTTCCACTCGCGCGCCGCCAGATCCTTTTGCCCTCGTGCCGCGAACAGGCGGCCCAGGTTGTAGCTGGCTTCGGCATAATTAAAACTCTCGATTCGCAACGCGGTGTTCAGCGCTTCGTAAGCTTCCTCCCAACGACCCTCTCGCAACAGCAGCACACCCATGTTGTTCAAAGCGCGTGAGTAGCGACCGCGGCGCTGGGAAATCGCCTCGCGATAGGCCCGCAGTGCAGCTTCAGTCTCGCCGAGTCGCGCGAAAGCGTTGCCGAGGTTGTAAAAGCCCGCCGGATCGAAACCACCCGAGTTAGCGACAATGAACAACTCCTTGAGCGCGTCTTCCTTGTGTCCGGTGTTCACCAACTCATCCGCGAGCTTGAGTTGCAGGCGAATGCGTTCCGGGTAGGTCTTCGCCGCAACGATGTCCGCGCGCAGGGTCGCAACCGTATCCGGCGTCGCTTCCTGCGCAAAGACCGTAACACCGCAAAGCAAAACTACAACTGCGAACCGAACGATTGTTTTCATTGGGTTAACTCACTAACTTTCGCGGGAGTAAGCGACGACTGTGCCTCCAAAACCTACGGCCCAACCGCGCGTTTTATCGGTGAAGAAGACGCGTTCCAACGGATGTTGTGTCTCGCTGCGTTCGCTGGTCCAATGATCGCCGCCATCGGAGGTGTGAATGATTGTTCCTTCGGCGCCGACGGCCCAACCCTCGCGCCCGTCGACGAACTTCACGTCAAACAGATCGGCATGAACGCCTGATTCCTGTTTTAGCCAGGTGCGGCCGCCGTTCGCCGTGTGATAGACGTTGCCGCCGCTGCCGACAGCCCAACCGTTACGATTATCGATAAACGATGCGGCGGTGAAGCGAACTGATTTTTCTACTTGCGGGAGACGCGATTGATACCACGTATCGCCACCGTCGGAAGTTTGAATGATTGTGGCGCCCGCGCCAACGATCCAGCCGCGATCGTCGTCGACAAAAGTGCCTCCCAACAACAAGCGGCGAGTCGGCGACTGCAAACGGCTCCAGTTTTCACCGCCGTCACGCGTCGTGAAGATCGAGCCATTCTCGCCGAAGATCCAACCGCGCCCACCGCGACTGAACAGCGCGCGAACGAGGATCGATTGCAACTCGAAGCCTTTCAAGTCAACTCGCGTCCAGGTGTCGCCACCGTCCGTGGTCCTCATCAGGTACGAGCGCGCGTCGTCAGTCTTCTGCGGCTCGAAGACGTTAACTTCGCAAACGAGCCAGCCGTTTTGTTCGTCGAGAAAGAAGATGTCGCGGACGTTGTCGGTAGTTGAGGCGCCGCGTGCTCGCCAGTTCAGACCGCCATCGTTTGTTCTCAGCAGCGTTCCCTTAGCACCAACGGCCCAACCGCGATTGTGATCGAGAAAGAAAACCGCGCGGAGCCACATCATCGTCCCGGCCTTCTGGCGCACCCAGGAACCGTTCTGGGCCCCTGTCTGACCAATGGCCGGGATCGAAATTGCAAAGAGAGCGAGGGAGATACAAACCAGCCGTCTCATTACTTGGTTTCTAAAAGCCGCCAGTAAAAATCCGAGCAAAGCTCGCCACGTTCGCGAGGCCCATGATCGTCTGGAACTTCTTCAGCGTGTTTCCGGGCACGAAGACCTGATCGCCCGGCGCGAGAAAAACGTTGTCAGGCTGCTGCCCCTTGTAAATCGCCGAGACGTTCACGAGAATCGGCTCCATCTCACCGCGTTGGTTGCGACGCAGCACGCGGATCTTGCTCTTGTCCCCTGTGTTCAGCACGCCACCCGCCTCAGCAATCGCTTCGGTCACTGTCATGCGGCGGTTCATCAGACGAACGCCCGGCGTGAGCACGTCGCCGATGATGCTGTAGCGATAGGACGCGCCCTTTTCGAGAATCACGGTCACCTGCGGATCGATGATGTATTCGTCGTACTGCTTCTCGATCAGCCGCGCGACTTCTTCCGTGGTCTTGCCGTTGACGAAAACGCCGCCGGGAATTAATTGCAGCGAGATGCGACCATTGGGTGGGATAGTGATGCCCTTGCGGGTATACCTGTCCTGGTTGAACACTTCGATTGAAATGACGTCTTCGGGACCAAGCCGGTAGGTGCTGAAGAAGTTGTTGTAGAACGGATTGATCGCCGCCTCCTCTTCAGACAACTGTTCCTGACGATTGGCCACCATCTCGTTAGGCACGTCGGCCGGGCGCGTTGTCGTATCGTCGGGCTCGAGTCGAACGCCGTTGACGGGCTTCTTGTTCTTGTCCTGAGTAGTCGACGCGGTCCGCGGTCTCTGCTTCTGTGGATCTTTTTGATCCTGCGCGAACGCGGTTGCCGTCATGGCGAGCAGCACCGCAATCGCCAGTGCCGTCGGTTTGTTCTTCGTCATTTAAACCTCCAACTTCCGAAATAATCTCAGATCGAGACCTGAGATCTCATTGGGCCCCACGCCCAAACAGAATGATCTTGATCGTCTCAAACAAGATGATCGCATCAAAAACCAGACTGTAATTCTTGATGTAGAAAAGGTCGTACTGAAGTTTTTGGCGCGCGTCTTCAATCGAGGCTCCGTACGGATACTTGATCTGCGCCCAACCGGTCAGTCCCGGTGCGATCAGGTGTCGTTGTTCGTAGTAGGGGATCTCCTGCGCGAGTTGGGCCACGAAGTGCGGACGCTCGGGACGCGGGCCCACGAAACTCATCTCACCGCGCAGGATGTTCCAGAACTGCGGGATTTCATCCACGCGAACCTTGCGGATGACGCGGCCGACGCGTGTCGTGCGGTCGTCGCCCTTGCTGGCCCACACCGGGCCATCGGCTTCCGCATCCACTCTCATCGAACGAAACTTGATCAAGGTGAACGCCCTGCCGTTCTTACCTACTCGCTCCTGCTTGTAGAACACTGGTCCACGCGACTCGAGCTTGATCAGGATCGCCGTCACAAGGACGATCGGCAGCGAAAGAAACGCCCCCATTAAAGCCGCGAGCCGGTGCACGACGTTGCGCGAGATCGAAGCCAGCTTGGCCTTACGTCCGGGACCCGTGAAGATCAACCACGACGGGCGCATCATTCCCAACGAGACGCGTCCAGTGATCCGCTCGTAGAACGCCGCACCTTCTTCGATCGAAACGAGGCCGGTGAGACTCAGTTGCAGCAGTTTGTCAGTCGGAAACTGCCCGCGCCGCTCGCCCATTGCCACAACGATTCGATCCACGTTCGCAGCTTTAACTACGTCAGTGAGATGGTCAGTCAGTCCGATCACGCGCGGGTTGATCAAACTCTTCCCCAACTGCTCCGCGTCGTTCCCAACGAAACCGACGATGCGATAACCGGCATCGGGCCGGCTCAAGACTTCGCGCGCAATCTCGATTGCCGAATCTCCGGAACCGACGATAAGGATGCGCTCGCCGAAATCCGGGTGGCCCAGGAACCAGTGAATCGAAACTCGCCAGCCGACCATCAATGTCAGGGCCAGCGGCAAGGCGATAAGCGAAACGCTCCGGCCCAACATTAGGCCGGGATAGAAGTAGAAGCACATCGCCAGCGCAATCCACGCCAAACCGAGTGCCTGGATCAGGCGCAGCACTAGCTCGCGTCGATCGTGCATGACCACGAAGTCGTACAGATCGAAAAGGTAGAACCCCGCGAGGCAGAAGAACGTAGCCAGCGCGGCTTTCCAGTAACCGTACTTGTCGATGAGTTCAAACGCTGTATCTTTCACGCCGACGCGCAGGTACACGGCCGCGATGATCGAGCCGTAGACCAACGCCGCCTCGGCGAGAATCAGCAATACCGTCCGTCCATTTACGCGTAGCACTCTCAATTAAGGACCGCAACCTCCGCTGCAGGGCGTTCTTCAGCCAGTGCTTTCTTCTTTGAACCGTCCAGTGGTTCGCGCTTGCTGTAGCGATACTGGTAGTAATAATTGGTTGAATCGGGCTGCTCCTCAGCACGGTTAAGAACAACGCCTAACACTTTCTCGCGCGGGATCTGATCGAGCAGTTTGTCGACGTGCGAATACCGCGTCTTGCCGGCGCGGACCACCAACATGGCCCCATCGGCGCGCGACATCAGCACGTTCGCGTCGGTGAAGATGCCCAGCGGCGGAGCATCGATGATGATGTAGTCGAACATGCGGCGCGCCTGCGTGAGCACGCGTTCGTAACTCGGACCGGAAAGTAACTCGGCAACGTCGTCGCGCGGCTTTCCGCCGGGCAGCAAGTACATCCCTGCCGGATCGAGACGCACGATTGCGTCTTCGAGACGAAGCCTTCCACCGAGCACTTCCGACAGTCCTTCACGGGCGTCGATGCCGAAATAGTCCGTAGCGCATGGCCGGCGCAGGTCGCTATCGATTACGAGAGCGCGAATACCTTCAGTTTGCGCCAGCAGCCAGCCGAGATTGAGCGCCGTCAGCGTCTTGCCTTCAGCGATACCCGTGCTGGTGACGACCATCGCGCGCATCTGCGTTCGCTCACCGGCCTGAAGGATCCGCGTGCGTAGCGCACGAAACTGCTCGCAGTACGCGGACCGTGGCTGGCTGACCGCCACGAG
>DATJKO010000659.1:0-4378 GCA_035491355.1 Pyrinomonadaceae bacterium | reverse complement strand
CGGTACAGCTTCTGCAGCAGTTCCTCCGTCAGCGTACGGGGCAGATTGATGCGTTCGGCCACAGCGGTCGTCGTCGGCTCGGGCAACATCGCCACATGCTTCAGTGCGAGGTCGCACAGAAAACCTTCGGAAATGCTGGTATCGCCGATTTCCTCCGGGAGTGGCGGTCCCATGCTTTCGACTTCCGCGCGCGTCAGGATTGTCGTATGCGACATCGTGAGACTCTCTTTCTCTACAGGTTACTTCCCACCCGTTACCAGGATGGTGCCATTCGACGCGATAGCCAGTGCGGCACGAGCAGCTTCTGAATCCGCGGTGCGGCCGACGCGGTTGTACAAGTCGGCGAGTCGACGCAGCGCGAACGTATTGTTCGGGTCGAGCGAACGCGCGCTTTCGTAGTAACGAATCGCGTCGTCTTCACGACCAAACCGCTCGAGCATCTTCGCGGTGTTGATGTTGCCGGTCACCGGACCAGTCGCTCGCGTAAACGCTTTGTAGGCTTCGTCGATCTTTCCGAGCCGGCAGTATGCGAGACCAAGATTGTTCAGGATTCGCTCGTCGCCCGGCGCCAGCTTCGCTGCGCGCTTCAGACGATCGACCGCGGCGCGATAGTTACCACTCTGGTAAAGCGCGAAGCCGAGGTTGTTCAGGGTTTCCGCGTCCTCTTCCAGTTTCACGGCGCGTTCAAACGATTCCTTCGCGCGTTCGCCAAAACCTTTCTTGTCGAAAGCAACGCCCAGTAGGTTGTGAGCTTCGGTGAGTTTTGGATCGAGCGAAACGGCGGTAGAGAGTTCGGAGACCGCTTCGCTGTAGGCGCCGTTCAGTAGAAACTCGCGTCCCGCATCGAGATGCTCGCGAGCCGAGCTCGCGGCGGTGACGCGCTTCACCGTGCGCGCATCTTCAATTCGCGTGACGCCGACGCTCTCAAAACGCTCCGCGTCTTTTTCGGTCATGCGCTCGATCTTGTTCTGGTCGTTGCCACCGCGGCCAAACAGCCGGCCAACCGCCTTGAACGGCGCGGTAAGAACTTTGACAACCTTGTTGCCACCCTTCTTCTGCGGCTGCTCTTCAGTCGTGCCGGCCTCTGAACCGGAATCTTCCAGAACGATCGCGTCCGGATCACCCTCGCGTACGATCGTCGAGGCACTCCACATCGCGGTTGCGGCTACGGTTATGATGAAAGCGATTAGAACGGCTATGAGTCTGCGTTTTTTCATTGGTCCAACTCCTCTGCATCTGACCTCTAGTCCATTTTTTCCAGTACGTCCATGAGGTTGAGGGCAGCGGGGCCAAGGATCGCGATGAAAAGCGTGGGAAACAGGAAACACGCCAGTGGGAACAGCAGTTTGACTGCGGCCTTTTGCGCTTCCTGTTCGGCTCGCTGGCGGCGTTTGGTGCGCAGGCCATCTGAAAACACGCGAAGTCCCTTGGCGATCGAAGTACCGAACTTGTCCGTCTGAATCAGCATTGCAACGAGACTGCGCAAGTCCTCAACGCCGGTGCGCTCGGCTAGATTGCGCAACGCTTCGTCGCGTTCGCGACCAACGCGGATTTCCAGGTTTGCCAATTCAAACTCGGTCGCGATCGGTCGGTGCACGTCTCTCAACTCGCTCGCGACTTTCATCATCGCGGCGTTGAGGCCGAGACCTGCTTCAACCGACACCACCATCAGGTCGAGCGCATCAGCCAGACCCCAACGCAGTTCGCGTTGGCGATTTTTCGTCATGCGTGACAGAAAATAACGAGGCGCGAAGAAGCCGGCGACAAAAGCGAGGATGATGTAGACCAGTGCGTTGCCGAGCGGCTTCCCGAGTAAAGCGCACACACCCGCGACGACCAGCGGGAACCCGGCCATCGAAGTCAACTGAATCGCGCGATAGATGATCGGCGCTTCGGGCGAGCGAAATCCCGCGTGCATCAGTTGCCTTTGCAGCTTTCGTGCTTCAGTTGCCGACGGCGGCAACAGCTTATTCAGCGGGCTCGCGATCTTCTGCGCGATTTCGGTGGCGGGACGTTCGTCGGGCATCACCGCCGACTCGACACCTTGTAGTGTCGCGGTGCCGCCTTCTTTACCGGCCAGACGGCGCAGTCTTTCAGTAGACGCACTCTGCGGCCGGTACAAGAGCCAGTAGACACCCAGCATGCCGAGCGAGATGCAGACGAAAGTGGAGATGGCGATTATGAGTAGCATGTGCGTTGTGCTCTATCTGTCTTTGTACTTTGTACTTTGTACTTTGTACTTGGTACTTTGTACTTGGTTCTTTGTACCTGGTTCTTTGTACTTGGTTCTTTGTACTGGTTCTTTGACTGCTCGACTTTGGCTTGAACACTCGCCAGCGAACAAAGTACAAAGTACAAAGCACCAAGTTCAGATCTTGATATTCAGTATCTTTCTTACAATCAACATCCCCGTGATCTGCATGAACAGCGCTGCCGCGATCAGGTAATGACCGCGCGGGTCTTTCCACAGCACGCTCATGTATTCAGGATTCATCACCGTAACTGCCAGCGCCACACCGATCGGCAGCGCGCAGAGCAGCCATGCCGACATGCGCGAGCTCGTCGTCAACGTTTTCAAATCGCCCAGAATGCGGAAACGTTCACGAATCGTATAAGCAACTTTCTCCAGGATCTCGGCGAGATTTCCGCCCGTCTCGCGCTGGATCAGGATCGCGGTAACGCACATCTTCAGGTCGAGTATTGGCATGCGCTGGGTTAGGTTCTCGAGCGCCAGTTTCACTGACAGACCGAGGTTCTGCTCCTCATAAGCTTTGCGAAACTCGGCGGCGATCGGATGTGGCATCTCGATCGAAACCATATGCAGCGCTTCCGAAAAAGCGTGGCCGGCGCTGAGCGCGCGGCTGATCAGATCCAACGCATCCGGAAGCTGTTCGAGAAACGCGTCGAACCGCTTCTTGCGTTTCCACCAGACGTGCCCAAACGGGATCGCTGCGCAAACGAGTCCGGCGAGGATCATGATCGGAATGAATATCGTCAGCACTGATGCCGCGAGACCGCCAAGCAGTCCGGCCATCACAGAAAACATGATCAGCCGCGAAGGTGTGATGTGCAGATCCGCCTGGTCCAGCATGCGCTTCAAGTGCAGCGCGGCCTGAAGGCTTATCATCGTGCGATTGACCCACGGGATCTCGCTCATCAGCTCACTGCGTGCGAGCACTACGTCCACGTCTTCAGTATGAGCGGAGTGCAGCAGCGCTTCGGAGAGCCGTTTTTGCAGGCGCGCGCGTTTCTTGTCTGTGCCGTGCGTGGCCAGGAGATAGGCGCCCAGCACCAGGAAGAGCGCAAACACGAATACGAGAAACGATATGATCATTTACATCTCCTCGAAGAAGACGCGGGGCAACTGCATACCGCATGCTTTCAACCGTTCGGCAAACCGCGGGCGAATTCCCGTCGGCTTGAAGCGTCCGATCACCTGACCTTCCTTATCGACGCCCGTGCGTTCGTACATGAAGATCTCCTGCATCGTGATCGTTTCACCTTCCATACCGGTGATTTCTGAAATGGAGGTCACGCGTCGCGAACCGTCGGACAATCGCGCGGCCTGTACGACGAGGTTGATTGCCGACGCCACCTGCTGGCGCATCGCGCGATCCGAAAGACGCATACCGGTCATCTGGATCATCGTCTCGAGTCGGGCCAGCGCGTCGCGCGGGGTGTTGGCGTGAATCGTCGTTAAACTTCCGTCGTGGCCGGTGTTCATGGCCTGAAGCATGTCGATCGCTTCGCCGCCACGGACCTCGCCGATCACGATGCGATCGGGACGCATACGCAGCGAGTTACGAACGAGGTCGCGCTGCGTCACTTCACCGCGGCCTTCAATATTGGGCGGACGCGTTTCCAGACGAACGACGTGCGGCTGTTGCAACTGGAGTTCGGCCGAGTCTTCGATGGTGACGATACGTTCGTTCTCGGGAATGAAGGCGGAGAGCGCGTTCAGCAGCGTCGTTTTGCCGGCGCCGGTACCGCCTGAAATCAAAACGTTCAAACGCGCGTGCACGACCATCTGCAACATGTCGGCGATGTCTTTCGTCAGGGCCTTGTTTTCGATCAACGACGACATGCGCAGCGGATCGGAACCAAAACGACGAATTGAAAGCACCGGACCGTCGATCGATAACGGCGGAATGATCGCGTTGACGCGCGAGCCATCCTGCAAACGAGCGTCGACCATCGGGGACGACTCGTCGATGCGACGTCCAACTGACGAAACGATTCGCTCAATCACGCGCATCAAGTGTTCGTCGTCTTTGAACCGCACGGTAGTAGCTTCGATCTTGCCGCGTCGTTCGATGTAGATCGTGTCGTGTGAATTGACGAGAATGTCGGAGATGGTTGGATCTTTCAGCAGGGGCTC
>DATJKO010000658.1:0-5402 GCA_035491355.1 Pyrinomonadaceae bacterium | reverse complement strand
CAGATCCAAAGCGAACACCGATTCATCGAGCTCGAAACGCTCCTCGTGAAGCAACGTCTTGGGCCACGTTTGCCAGGCGGCGGCGACGTCCAGCTTCATGAGGTAGTAAGCAAGCGTTGACGACGGCAACAACTCGCGGGGCGCGGTTAAGTCTTTTGGATGAAACGTCAGCAAAGGCTTGGCCCACTCGCTCTCCTCAAAGTTGAGGCGGTGAGTGTTTTCCCATGCCGAGCTGGAGAACTTCAGCGCGCCACTCTCGTTCGCCTTTTTTCCTGCCTCGAGGTTTGTGTCCTTAGGGTCAGGGAAGACGGCTTTGAGATCGCTGAAGTAAACAACGTCACCCTCGGTCGCGACCGTGCGGCGAAACTCTTCATTGCCGGCGAGTAGCTGCTGTTCCGCCACGATCGCATTCGATAACAACTCGCGAACCGAGGCGAGATCCTGTGTCAGGATCGCAACGTCGCCGATGAACGTGAGGTAGGTCGAGGCGCTCTGATAACCCCAATGACCATCGATCCAGAGATGGTCGATTGTCTTGATTGGGATTCCGTTCCATTCCGTCTGACCAACAACTGAATAACTCAGGGCGGGCGCATTCACCTTCTTGTCGGGACCCTCGGTGAGTATCGCCTGCGCGCTGAACGGGAGCAGGGCCGGCAAAGCGGCGGCGGCGCGTGTGCCGACGGCCACGTAGTCGGTCAAAAACAGAAAGTTGCCGCTAAGCTGCTGATAGTTTTCGACGACGCGTGCGAATCGGTCGCGATCCTTAACGCGTACGACGATCGCGCGGCGACGCGCACCGGTGATTGAGTCGTGGGCTTCGGCGGCGGTCCACACGCCCATCGCAATCGGGGAGTCAGGCTGAATACCGGTGTATTCGATCAGCGTCGGCGCATCGGACGGCGCGCCCAAATTCTGGCCCAGCGTTTCCCGCAGTTTACCCATGACGAGGACCAGACTCGCTTGCGCCCGCGGAGAATCCAGTTGCAGCCCGTGCAATGTGGCGTAAAACCTTTGCACCGCCTGCGCCGGGTTCGGCAGCGCGCTGTAGTGCGTCATTTTTCGCGGAAAAAGATTCTCGCCAAAAGACTTGATCTTGAAATTGAGAGGCAGGCTGGGTTTTGGCGTTGTCGTCAAACAGCCGTTAACCGTTGCTTCGCATTCGAAGCGCCAGGCGAAGTTCGACAACGATGAGTCAGCATAAGCGTCGTTCAGGGACTTCCGCCATTGCTTCTGATCTTCCGCGACGCTGAGAGACTGGCGCAGGCGAATCTTTGCGAGGGAGAGCTTGATTTCGTTCACAAACTCGGTTCGCTCTTCGCGCTCCTTGTCGGTTGAGACAGGCGCCGAGTCCGCATCCTTCGCGAGGTTCTCAAGCTGAAGAAGCTGAGCAATGCCGGCAGACTGGCCCATGCTCTCGGCCGCCAGTCTCTTGATCTCCTTTTCTGGAGACTTCAGCAGCTTATTCAACAGTTGGACCGGCAGAGATTCTCCGCGATCGTTTGCAACGCGCAGCGCCATCGTTGTCAGTCCAGTGTTGTTCGCAGCGAGGATGCGTTCGAACGGGATCTTGAACTCGTCTGCCGGTACCGAGCGAAGCAGTGTTAAAACGCCGGTTTGTACGTCGCGATTCGGCGTCGTCTGATTGAACAAACCCTGCATGAACTTGACGCGGCTCTCTTTCGACATGAACGGCCATACACGCGCCAGCTTTTCCACCGCCGTAGACGTCCACGATTGGTTCAGTAGTTGAGCAACGACGTCAGTCTCGAGAGCGAGACGTTTCGCGGCGGCCTCGCCGACGAACGGATCGTGATCGTCGAGCAGATGCCAGAGGATCGGTTTGAGCGCAGCATTCTTGCTACGCGCAAGTGCTTCAGCGGCGGCTGAGCGAACTGTGGCCCGGCGGTCGACGAGTAGATCAACGGCGCTGTCGGGTTGTGAAAGGAACAGAGGCGTCAGGCGGTTGATTGCGGCTTCACGATCGGAATTGAGTTCGTTCAGACTGGCGACGATCGTCTCGATCTCGTTGATTGGACCCGGCGCGGGCGTCTTGATCGCGTTAGATCGCGCGGTTTCGAATTCTGCGAAGTTTCCGGGAACGAACATGACGGATTGCACGGTCGCTTTGAAGAATGGTTCAAAGGCGGCGGCGTGCTCGACCGCTCCCACTATGTTGATATTCAACACCATTGGACCGGAGATCGTTATCCACGTGGTACTTCGGTACGCTTTCCCGTCTTCCCCTTCCAAATCGACAAAGACCTCGCGCGCTTCAAGATCCTGGAACTGAGTGCGACGAGTCAGAATCGACTCCGTCGATCCAAGCACGTCCGCCATTCCTTTAAGCACGCTGGCGACGTACTCAGTCAATGGATAACCATCAGGTACTGTCTGTGGAGTTACACTGAGCTGCGCATCGTTTGGCCCACGCCAAACGAGCTCGCTCCCTTGCTGTTTCCAATCTGCGGGGACGCGAAAGACGACGGTTTTTTCGCCGTTTACCTGGCGCGAGAAGTTCGTCTGCGGCAGGACATAGCTCTTCCATTCAGCCTCGCGCTCCTGGAGTCGAGCCGTTTGAGCGTTGAGGGAGACCGCACTGCCGCATATCAGGCAGGTAAGGAGGACGAGCAACTTTCGCATTCGAGGGCCTTTCGAGGATTCAGAGTTTCAGAGTGGTTCCGTTGGAGCTCTGGGTCGGTTTTATTTATATACATGTTTCTGTCGTTGTGGCAATACGATAGGCTTTGCAGGTAATGATTCAGCTTAAATACGATTTCCCGCAAAGGCGCAAAGACGCAAAGAAAAGAAAGACCACCCCGAATTATTGATTCTCTTTGCGCCTTTGCGGGAGCACCTACTTTCAAACTGCACCAGTAGCTAATACGATATACAATCCAATTTGCTTCAGACGACCGGATGCCTGACTCCAACACAAGACGCGTCAAAGTGATCGATTCGCACACGGGCGGTGAGCCGACACGTGTGGTCATTAGTGGCGGCCCCGATCTCGGCAGCGACACGCTGGCCATCCGACTCGAGCGCTTCCGAACAGAACACGACGACTTTCGCTCCGCGATTGTGAATGAGCCACGCGGATACGACGCTATCGTCGGGGCGTTCTTGTGTCCGCCCCTCGATAATTCATGCGTTACGGGCGTGATCTATTTCAACAATGTCGCCTACCTGGGAATGTGCGGCCATGGAACCATCGGACTCGTGGCTACGCTCGCGTACCTCGGCCGCATTGGACCGGGCACACATCGAATCGAGACGCCGGTCGGCGTCGTGACGGCAACACTCGATGCAGATGGAGGCGTCGAGATTACGAACGTGCCGAGTTACCGGCTCGCCGCGGGAGTGGAAGTCAACGTTCCTGGTTTTGGGCCAGTAATCGGGGATATCGCCTGGGGCGGGAACTGGTTTTTTCTCGTTAAAGAGCATTCGTTTCGACTGTCACTCGAGAATCTCGACGAACTGACCGACTTCACGTGGCGCGTGCGCGAGTCGCTGGCGCGCGAGGGCATCACCGGCGAAGACGGACACGATATCGATCACGTCGAACTGTTTGGGCCATCGGAGCTGAGCGGGGTCGACAGTAAGAACTTTGTGTTGTGCCCAGGCAAAGCTTACGACCGTTCGCCGTGTGGCACCGGCACGAGTGCGAAGCTGGCTTGTCTCTTCGCCGATGGAAAACTCGGCGAGGGGCAGGTGTGGCGGCAGGAAAGTATCGTAGGCAGCGTCTTCGAAGGCACTGTTTCAGTCATCGACAACGCAATCCACCCGCACATCAAAGGCTCCGCGTTCATAACCGCGGAAGCTGAATTAATCCTGGACGTCCGCGACCCATTCTGCATGGGCATTCGCGGATGACTCCGGCCGTGAACACAACGCGATGAGTTCGTCTGTTTACGACGTCGTGATCATCGGCGGCGGCATCGTTGGTGCTGCCTGTGCGGACGAGTGTGCGGCGGCTGGAATGCGCGTCGCCATAGTCGAAGCGAAGATGATCGGCGGTGGTGCGACGGCGGCGGGCATGGGCCATCTCACGGTGATGGACGATTCGGAAGCGCAGTTTGCGTTGACGCGTTATTCGCAAAAGTTGTGGGAAGGGGTAAGCGACGAACTCCCGCGCGAGGTTGAGTACGATGCGTGCGGGACGATCTGGGTCGCCGCTGATGATGAAGAGATGCGCGAGGTCGCGCGCAAGCAGCAGTTTTATTCGTCGCGCGGAGTTGAGGTTGAGATTTTGGATGCGCAGTCGGTCGCGGAAGCAGAGCCGAACCTGCGACCCGGTTTAGTTGGCGGACTTCGGGTGGCGCGTGACAGCGTGATTTATCCGCCGTGTGCGGCGCAGTTTTTTGTAGACCGTGCGCGAGCACGCGGCGCAGAAGTATTCCTTGGTAAGCCGGTGCAGGAGATCAGTGAGGGCGGGGTTCGTTTGCGTGATGGTTCAATGATCGCGGCCGGCGTGGTTGTGAATGCGGCCGGCAGTTGGTCACCGTCGTTGACGCGCGGTCTGGACGTGAAGAAGCGCAAGGGACATCTCGTGATCACGGATCGTTACCCGCGATTTTTGCGACATCAACTGGTCGAGCTTGGTTACTTGAAGAGTGCGCACTCGATGACGACCGAGTCGGTAGCTTTCAACATTCAGCCGAGACGGACCGGGCAGTTGTTGATTGGGTCGTCGCGGCAGTTCGGCGTTGCTGACACGACAATTGATACTTCGATTCTTAGCCGCATGCTGGCGCGTGCTATCGAGTTCCTGCCTGGCTTGGGAAAACTTTCTTCGTTGCGGGCGTGGACGGGATTTCGCGCGGCGACGCCTGACAAGTTGCCGTTGATCGGGCCAGCCGTCGAACATCCGCGCCTGTACCTGGCGACTGGACACGAGGGACTCGGAATCACGACGTCTTTGGGAACGGCGAAGCTGCTGGTCGATCAGATCATGAACCGCCCGCCGGCGATTCCGATTGCGCCGTACTTGCCGGCGCGAGTGATAGGGGAATTGGCGCATGCCTGACACAGTTAGCCTGTCGGTTAACGGCGTTGCCGTAACGGTGTCCGCGGGAAGCATGGTGTCGACGGCGGTTCTTAAAACGGGCGTGAGTTCGTTTCGACGATCGGTGACGGGCGAGCCGCGTGGTCCATTGTGCGGTATGGGAATCTGTTTTGAGTGTCGCGTGACGATCGACGGCGAAGCGCACTGTCGCAGTTGTCAAACGGTCTGCCGGAACGGGATGGACGTGCGCACCGATGGCTGAAGCCATGAGTAGCCGGCGACCTGCGAGCGATGTGCTCGTCGTCGGGGCCGGACCGGCCGGGCTCGCCGCCGCGTATCGAGCAGCGGAGTCGAGGCTGCGCGTTGTAGTTGTCGACGACAATCCGGACGCAGGCGG
>DATJKO010000657.1:0-4317 GCA_035491355.1 Pyrinomonadaceae bacterium | reverse complement strand
ATTACCGACCACTGGCAGCGATGCGAGGCCAGGTGTGCGTTGCTGCGTTTCACCTTCAGTGTCAGCCAACACACCACCCATCACAGTCGTACCACCATCTGGCACGAGCACTTCTGACTGCATGCGCTGTGTGTCGATACCCGGAACGCCACCAACGGCGATACCGGTATTGATCGTGTTGTTTTCGATCGTGACTCTCAACACAACTGTTCCGGCGTCCGTGATCTGCGGCGTGATTGAAAGACGCAGAGGCACTGACACGAACGTCGTCGTCACAACGGCGGTACCGCTGGCGGCCTGCGTCGTTTGTACCGGGATCTGCGAACCACTCTCGATCTGCGCGGGACGATTGTTCAATGCGGTAACGCGCGGAGTTGCGACTGTCTTCGCCTGGCCCCGTGATTCGGCCAAGGTGATCAGCGCGCTGATCTGAGCACTGCCGAACAAACCGGTCGTCAACCCGATAACCGTGTTCGCTGCTGCCGCGGCGAGGTTGTTGGTTGCTTGCGGTGTTCCAGCGAGACCACCGAACACGCTGAACGGGTTTGGACCAGCCGGAATACCCGCGGCACCGGAACCGCCGCCGGCGCCGCCGCCTGAACCACCACCTGAACCGCCACCGCTGCCGCCGCCGCTGGTCCCGGATTGCGCGGGCAAAGTCGAAAAGCTTCCCAGACCAGAGCGGCCAAAGTTCGCGACACCCAACGAGATCTGCGCACCCAGGTCACGGCTAAAGTTACGTTGCGCAATGACGATGCGCGTTTCGATCTCGACCTGCGGTTCGGGCTGATCGAGGATCGCGACCAACTGGCGAATCGCATCGATGTTTTCTTTCACGTCGGTGATGATCAGCGTGTTGCTGCGGCCGTCGACTTCGATCGAACCACGACGGGAAAGACGTCGCGAGATGATCGGGAGCAAACCTTGATCGCCGCTGCCGCCGGTCGCATCACCGCCGGCGCCGCCGCTGAAACTGAGGTTCGTCGAACCACCGGAGAAAGCACCCGTCGAACCCGCTGCCTGGGCCAAGGTGCCCGACGCGCGCGAGTAGTTCAAACGAATGAATTCGGTTACGAGTGGCGAAGCATCCAGGCGCGAGTCGTTGATGACCTTTTGCGTATCAGCCTCTTTCGCTAAGACGTCAGTCGTCGCCACGCGCAGGATGTTGCCGTTGACTTCGATACCCAGCCGGTTGGCTTTGAGCACTGCGTCGAGGGCAACGTTCCAGGGCACATCCTGAACATTCACCGTCACCGGAACAGCAGAGACTGAAGAGTCGATGACAAAGTTCACGCCATACTGTTCGGTGATGTAATTGAGGATGTCGCGGATGTCGGCGTTGACGAGATTGAGACTGATCGCCTCGCCGATGAATCCGGGTTGTCCGTACTGACGTCCCTGTTCCGACTGTTTCTCGTTACCACGCGAGAAGCCCGCGGGCGGCGTAGGAGCAGGAGCCGCCGGAACGGAAGCGACTGGATTTGCATTCTGGGCCACAGCCACAATGCTTGTTCCGGATACCCAGACAAGCAATAGGACGAGCGTGGTCCATATGGCTGATCTTACTCGAGGCTGATAAGACATCGTTCCCTCCTTAGGGGAATTTATTCGGGACAATGGCCGCCACGCACTACGCTCGATTGCCGGGGCAACTAAAGCGCGCGCCGCACTAACGCGGCCAGTCCTGGTTTTTTGTCAAAAGGGCGCCGGTGCTTTCCGCTTCGAAAACACCAGCGCGGGTCAGCGGTCTGGTCTAAACCAAACCAACAATTCGTTACGGCTGCGCGTTAGCGACTGACGGGTTCGGCCCCGCCACGGTCATCGAGTTCACCGGACCTGGTTGTCGCAGTGGTTTGTATTCGACTGAACGTTCGCGACGGCCGTCGGTAAAGACTGTTTCCCGGCGGAACACCAGGCGGTTGTCTTCAATCGCCACCAACTGGCCGTCGAAGAACGGTTCGCCTGGATAGATCACGTAGGTAAGTTTGATGGGAGTTGCTTCGACGATCGCCGCGTATCCTCTCGGCGAACGGGAGATTCCGATGACCTGGATCTCGTTGAGCAACAATGCGGTGGTAGGCTTCGGGGCGGGCATTCTCGCGTTCATCGCGGCAACTTTTAATGCCTTGTAACCGGAGATCCGTTCCTGAATCGTAGGAATCGGCGACGATTCGCGCGACGCTTTTACGCCAGGGCGCGCCGGTTCGAATTTTCTGAACGGATCGCGTCCGCTGGAAACTGTGCGCTTGGCCGTCTTAGTCGTGGGCGCAGGTTCCTGGGCCATAGCACTCAAGGCGAGTCCACTGATCAGGACCACGCTGAACATTACGCCGGCCAGCCGTCTCATCGTTGTTTTCGTATCGTTCATAGTCATTATCTTTTCACTTCCTCTGCTGCGTCTCGCTCGAGCGGTTACTTGGCTGGTGGAGGAGGAGCGGGAGCGGGCGCCGGAACTGTTCCACCGGCTGCACCCTTCGCGTTGGCGGGCTGCTGCGGTTGCAGACGTTCTGAGGCAACGTAATACGCCGTCAGATCGAAACGGGCGTCGACTGTTTTGTTAGGCGACTGCTTTTCCAACTGCTTCAATTCAAAATTGCTGATCGATACGATGCGCTGGTAGTGCGCCAGCTGTTCGAAGAAAGCGCGCAGTCCGGCGAAGCTACTGACGACGTTGACTTCGATTTTCTTGCCGCTGTAGTTGTCCTGTTGCATGTCTTCCTTCGGGCTGAACCGCGTCAGGACCAGACCGTTACCCTTGGCGCGGTCCTGGATTCCCTGAAGGACCATCGTCAGTTCGCGCTGTTCGGGAAGCAGTGCTTTCAGCTCGGCAAACTCTTCTTCACGCGCCTTGTACACGGCTTTGAAGTTGTTCAAGTTCTGCGAAACGATTTGGGCCTGCGCGTTACGTGGTCGCAAACTCGCGATCTCGTCGTTCATGCCCTTGGTCTCTATGCGAGTGCCGCTGGTCACGAAGTAATAGAACCCGCCATACGCCAGACCGGCGACTACCAGAAACACCATCAATCGCAGGTACCAGGGAAGGGTTGGGAGCTTGCCGAGTTTCATCTCATTGATCCTTTCGGAGGTTGCTTACAGCGGGGCTACTTCTTCATCGCGACCTGATTATTAGCGGGCGCAGGCGTTTGCGAGGATTGCGACTTGTTAGAGCCGAAGTTTGCTTTCACCGTGAACGCGACAACTTCCGGCTTAACGACGGTTGCGTCAGCAGGAGCAGCAGCAGCGCCCGATCCAGTGGGCTGCCCACTTTCTTTCGCTGCTTCTCTCGTCGTCTCGATGTTGAGATTGCTAAACAGGCCGCCGGAGAACTCGAGGCTCTGACCAAACTTCGTTACCGAGTATTCATTCGGCGACTCGCCTTTTATCGTAATCTCGCCTTCTTTGTTTTCGATCGCGAGCAGATACAGACCAGGCACTGCATCAAACCGCGCCTTGATCTCCTGCAGCACCGCACTCGGTCCCTGCTGTGACTCGCGCAGCTTCTTGATCGCGTCGATGCGCGACTGCACTTCCTGCGTCTTCTTCTCCAGCTCCTGTTGTTCCTTTTGAATAGCAAGCATCTGCTGCTGGATGAGTTTCTGGTTGGCGAGTTCCTTCTGGGCTGCGGCGTGGGCCACGTTCGTGCTGACGTACTCATAACCGATGGCCAGCGCCAACAAACCAAATACGGTCAAGGCGAGTAACAACGTCTGAATACGCGGGCTGGCGACTTTCTCTTCAACTGCCGCGACGCCCTGTGGCCGATCCGTAACTGACTCGAGCAGATTTATTTTGATCATGCTTCCACTCCTCTCAGCGCCAGGCCGACTGCCACCGCCATCTCTGGCACTATCTCTCGCATGTAGTCCGGATCAAACTTTCGCTCGTCGACTTCGATCTGTCGGAACGGATCGAAAACGTCCACCGGTATCTCGAAACGTCGGGCGAGGAAGTCGGCCAGGCCCGGCAGCTTCGAACCACCACCGGCGATCAGGATCTTCTGAATACTGCCTTCGCCCTCCTGCACCGTCGCGCGATAGAAGTCGACGGTCTTCTTCATTTCGAGTGCGAGCGTTTCCGAAACTGTTTCGATGATCGGCTGGATGGGCCGTGGCTCGACACCATCCGGCAACGCCATGCCACGCTTCACACCTTCAGCCTGCTCGAAACTCAAACCGAGTTCCCTCTGCAACAGACTCGTGTACTGGCTGCCGCCGACTGAAGCATCGCGCGCGAACACCGAGCGCGTGCCGTTCAGGATGTTGATGTTCATCGTCGCGGCGCCGATATTCAGCAGGGCCACAACCTCGCCCGCTTTCG
>DATJKO010000656.1:0-7616 GCA_035491355.1 Pyrinomonadaceae bacterium | reverse complement strand
TGTCACTCAGCACCGACTCCGAGTCTTTCAAACAGACAAGATGAGAGATCTGCTGTGCAGCGCAATTGATGAGGCGCGCCGGTCGGCCGGCTTCTTAATCTTTGCCTACGTGATCATGCTAGACCACATGCACCTTCTCACCAGTCGCCCTTCCACTACATCCGATCTTCTTCGAGTGGTAAAGGGAATTACGGCCCGCAGAATAATCGACTACCTGAAAGCAAGCGGCTACGAGACTTCGTTAGCGAAGTTGCGGCATCAGCAGCGGGACCGGAAGCACAAGTATTCATTGTGGCAGCCCGAACGGAATGTTCTGCCAATTTTTAGTGAAGGTATGTTGATGGAGAAGGTTAACTACATTCACGCGAATCCTGTTCGAGCTGGGTTAGTTGAGGAAGCAACTGACTATCGTTGGTCGAGCGCTCGAATTTGGCGGGGGTGGTCGCCGGAAAATGAACCGCTACTGCTCGATCGGGACCTGATCAAGTGGAGTACCCGGCGGTTCTAGGGCAGAGCCCGAACCCGGGGCGCAGCCCCATCGGATGGGGGAGAACGGCGGGGCGAAGCCCCGCCTCACATCGGGGCGGCAGAGCCGCAGCGGTTAGGAGGTGTAGTCGCGAGGTGAGAAACCCGACGGATCTAGGGCAGAGCCCGAACCCGGGGCGCAGCCCCATCGGATGGCGGGGAGAACGGCGGGGCGGAGCCCCGCCTCACATCGGGGCGGCAGAGCCGCAGCGGTTTACGCAGCGGAGTCGCGAGGTGAAAAAACGGGCAGAGTCACGAGGTGAGAAAACCGGCGGAGTTGCGAGGTGAAAAAACCGGGCAGAGTCGCGAGGTGAGAAACAGAAGTTGCGGAGATGGAGCCGCGGCGCCAGCTAATATCGCCCGGTCGGTATCGAATGAGATCAACATCGACTGACCACTCAACATCGACTGACCACTCAGCATCGACTGACACTCAGCGTTGCCGGAGACGATTAGTTACTGATGCGGTAGAGGTGGGTGGCGGTGCGGACGAAGAGGGAACTGTCGGAGATGGCCATCGAGGCGAGGGTCGGGCCTTCGAGTTGGTTCGTCGCGAGGTGTTTTAGCTGACGGCCGGGCGCAATTACCACCGATTCGCCTTCTTCACTCAGGAAGTAGATCTTGCCGTCCGCGTAGATCGGCGAGGCTGAATGGTTGCCACCGAGTCGAGCGCGCCAGAGTTCCTCGCCCGTCTTCGCATCTACACACGTGGCGATGCCGTTGTCGGTGACCATGTACAACTCGTCGCCAACGAGTAACGGCGAAGGCGTCAACGGCACGCCGCGATCGAGTCGCCACACGACTTTCGACTTCGTAATATCACCGCGACCATCGGGTTTGATAGCCAACAACGACGCCTGCTGAAAGCCGGTACAGATGAATACCAAACCGAGTCCATAGACAGGCCGCGGCACGTTTGAAAATCCCTCGCCATAACGAACCTGCCAGATCTCCTTGCCCGTCCGCGGCTCGTAAGCGATCGCGCGCAACGCGCCCGGGCTGATCACTTGATCGCCCTCGGGCAGCGACACGACCAGCGGCGTCGTATACGCCTGGTAACCTTCGCGCATTTTCTTCCAACGAACTTTCCCGGTTACCTTGTCGAGCGCGACGACAAACTGCACGTCGTTTCCGTCGCAACTCAGGATCAAAAGGTCGTCGTAGATAATTGGCGATCCACCGGTGCCGTGTTGCCCGTTGTCGTACTCGAGTCGCGTCTTCCAGACGATCTCGCCGGATTGCGTGATGCAAGCGGTTCCGTAGGCGCCGAAGTGAAGATAAACGCGATCGCCGTCGATGACAGGCGTTGGCGAAGCGAAACTATTCTTCGAGTTTGTAAGCTTGGCGGATTTGAGATGGAAAACTTCGACGTTCTGAAGAATTGCGCCAGTGTTGCGATCGATCGCAATCGCGCGCAACGATTTTCCTTCGTCGGTCGCGGTAGTGAGCCAGATGCGATCGCCCTGGATCACCGGCGAGGACCAGCCACGCCCGGGAATCGGCACCTTCCAACGTACGTTCTTGTTCTCACTCCACGTTAGCGGAAGATTGCGCTCCTCGGACACACCCTGCCCTGTCGGGCCACGAAACTGTGGCCAATCGTTCGGAACCACGAATAAAAGCAGAATCAAAAGAATCATCATCTACATCAACAACGACTCAACCCGATGCGCGTGGACCATCCCTTCACACGGCGACCATGCGAACACGGTGAATCTTCCATCCTGCGACGCCACCAACGACAACGAGTCGCGCTGGTCCTGCACAAACTGCGCCGCCGACAAGTGTCGCGTACCACCATGCTCTGTCGAATGAACGACGATCGGAACATTCCCAACGATCGGCTCCGTCACGACCCACTTCTCCGCCGGCGGCCTACCTTCAGGTCGCCAAATCTTCGCGCCAAACGCCAGCAGCTCATATCGATCGTTAATCACCGTCGCTCCATCGACGGCGGTCAGTCCGCCGATCATGTCGACCGCGCGCCGCACTTCGCTCTCCCACTGCCGGCGATCATCCCAGTCGACCTTCTGCTGTAACAGATTTGCGAGCGACGAAAACGCCGGCGTCACTGAATACAGAACCGGTTGCGCAATCGACTCGCGCCAGCGTTCACTTCCCGCCGGCACGACGAGCAGGCTGCCGCCATGTCCCTGCGCGCGCATCGAAGCCGAGAGTTGGACCAGCACGTTCAACTTATGCGATGGCCCATTGGTGGCCGCGGCGGTGAAAGCGAGCAACGCCTTGAGCAACGCGGGACAGTCGGGAAGACTCGTACCCGCTTCATCGATCACCTTCACCTGCTCGCCCTTGAGTACGATGACGTTCGCATACTTGCCGAGACCGTCCAGCCGTCGATGCTTGACAACGAGGAGACCCGGCTCGACGTCCTCGAGCACGAAACAGAAACTCGGAATGTTCCTGGTCGCTCCCCAGACACGCAACTCTTCACCAAAGGTCCAGACGCCGAGATGAATCTCCGGACGTTCGACGGCGGGTGCGAGTTTCGTTAGCACAGCGGCTGTGAGCGGTAGCGAGTGTTCGAAGACCAGCGGCTGTCCCGCTTGTTCGGGCGGAAGATAAGCGAGCGAGATCTTCGGAAACCGCCCTTCCTCAGGTCGAAAACTGGCCCAAAACGTGGCGTTGATGATGCCGGCGACGGCGTGCGCGTCAGGACGCGGCGCCAGATCAGTCTCGCCTTTCTTGCGCGCCTCCTCGAGATGACGCTCGAAGTGTTCTTCGACGAGTGGCGCCGCAGTGTTGGCCGCTTGATAGGTTGGATTCTCTGACATTATCCCTTGCCCGTGAACAGCGTGTTCTCGTCAACGAAGCAAAGACCGTTGCCCCACGGGTCGTGAACGTAGAACGATCTCTCACCCCACGGACGCTTGACGACGTCGCCTGCCGATGCGCCGTGAACGTCTTCCGTTGAGAGACAGTTCAGTTCCCGCGCCTGTGCGTGCACAGCTTCGACATCGCTCACGGCAAAGTAGATGTAGTCAGGCAAAGGCTGCGGTTTCAGGTCGGGGATGTTTTCTCCACCCACGTCGACGAGCGCCAGGATTACTGGACCGCAATCGATATAGTGTCGCGAGCCACGCGGAATCCGCCGCCCGCGATCGCCGAGCAGCTTGCCGTAAAACTCTTCAGCTCGATCGAGATTGTCGACCTGGAGAATGATTCGATAGAGTGTTGGGGCCATAGTTGAGTGGTTCCTTTCGCGTTCCACAGTTTAACTCATGAGAGTTACTCGAACACAAAGCAGGCAGGATCCGTTTCCTTTCGTTCTCGAAGAATTGGCGCCGATCCGTCCAACGATAAAACGCGCATTCGGCTTCACGTATGTTTACCTTGGCGAGAAACTTTTGTGCGCCCTGCGCGATAGTGTGAAACAACCCGGATCGAACGGCGTATGGTTGTTTACGACCACGGAACACATCGAGAGTCTCGGCCGCGAGTTTCCCGACTTATCGCGACGCTATCATTGGCGATCAGGAAAGAACGCCTGGATAGTTCTCGCTTCGCGCCTCGAGAATTTTGAGGAGTACGCCTTCAAAGCATGCGAATTAATCGTTAACTACGACTCCCGCATTGGCAGGGTTACACGCGGTCGCGGATGAAACGCATTTTGGTAATCGGTTCAGGCGGGGCCGGGAAGTCGACAGTTGCGACACGGCTCGGACAGTTACTCGATCTCGAAGTAAATCATCTCGACAAGTTTTACTGGCGGCCCGGTTGGGTGGAAACACCGCCCGAAGAGTGGACCCAAACGGTGCGTGAAGTCACGCCGGAGCAGTGAGAAGATCTAAAGTGGCGCTTGCATGAGAGTCACGATCGCGTGATGGCGACGATCAATTCGTTTGCGAACTGGGACGGGCCGTTTGATATCGGCGGCGCCATGTCGATCGTGGCGCACACGGCTTATCATCTCGGTGGGATTCGTCAGGCGTTGGGAGTTATCAGGTCGATGGGGAGCGGCGAGCCTAGTTCACAAACCTCCGCAACTGCACGCTGATCGCGAACCCAATAGCGATAAAGGTCGCGCTTAGTGATGCGAGTCCGGCGCTCATCAACGGCAGCGGCACACCGATGACCGGTGAAATGCCCAGCGCCATGCCGATGTTGATGAAGATCTGAAACGTCAGGCCGCCGACAAACGCCATGATGAAGAGCATCCCACTGCGATCGGAAGACCGTCGCGCGCAGGTGATCAGACGCGACAACAGGACCATGTACGCGATCAGCACGAGCAGGCAACCGACGAACCCGGCGTTCTCTGCCGTCACTGCGTAGATAAAATCAGTATGTGGCTCGGGCAGAAACTTGAGTCCGCTCTGCGAGTGTTCGACCGAAGAACGTGAACCGACCAGGCCGCCCTCGCCAACCGTAATGATCGATTGCCACGTGTGATATCCGATCCCCTTCCGGTCGGCCTTCTCCGGTTCCAGAATGACGTTGATACGTTCCTGCTGATAGCCCTTGACCAGACCAGTCCTGACTCCAACCACGTACGACGCCGGAATCATTACCACCGCAATCGCGGCGGCGGCGATAACCAGTCGCAAACGAATGCCCGAGAGAAACAACACAACTGCCAGAATCGGCATGTAGGTCAGAACAGATCCAACGTCAGGCTCGAGCAGGATTAGACCGCAGGGCAATGCGAGTATCAGCCCGCCGACGATCATCTCCGGCAACGACAGCACGCCCGCACGGTTCTTCCCGAAGTAGCGCGCGAGCATCATTGCCGTCGTCACCTTTACAAACTCAGACGGTTGAAACTGGCCGATGCCCGGAACTTTGATCCACGCTCTTTGTCCGTTGATCTTCAAACCTGGACCGGGAATCAGGACGATGACTAACAGGACCAATCCGAAGATGTAGAAAGCGGGCGCGAGTTGGAGTAGCTTTCGATAATCAGTGAATGCGATCGCGAGCATCGCCACCAGACCAATTCCCAGGCCGATGAGTTGTTTGACCCAGTAAGGATCGTTTGGTTGCGCATTACGGATCTGGATCGTGCCAAACAGCACGATGCCGACAGCGAGAAGGGCGAGAATCCAGTCGAAGTCCCGCCAACTACGTTTGTGAATAATTGCAACCATCCAGAATGCCGATTGCGACTACCTACTCATTACTCACGATTGCCTGTTGCTGCGTGGGTGCAGTGGGCTTGGTTGTTTTAGGTGTTTCCTGCTGCGCGATCTGGGGCTTGGGGAGCGTGCCGGGAGGCTCCTGATGTCGCGTCTTGCGATAGTACTCGTTGTAAACGCCGCGAATCGCGGGTGCGGCGTGGTGTCCACCGAAACCTGAGTTCTCGATCAATGCGACCATCGCGATTTCCGGTTTGAAAGCCGGCGCGTACGTGACAAACCACGAGTGGTCCTTGTTCTTCCCTGTGTCTTTACCGAGGGCGACGACCTGCGCGGTTCCAGTCTTGCCCGCTATATCGAAGCCGTCCATCTTGATGCGTCCGGCAGTGCCGCCTGCGTTCACCACCGCCCACATGCCGCCGACCACTTCGTCATGAATGTCTTTTGGAATCGGAATGATCTTCGGATTCGGGCGCGCTGGATCCAGCGGTTGAAATCCTACCGGGCCCTTGTACTCGGCGGCACCAGGCGTGCCGATTGGTCTAACTTCCTTGAGCACGTGAGGAATGTACATGCGGCCGCTTTGACTGACGGCCGCGATCGTTCTGAGGAGTGAGATCGGCGTGATGATGTCGTAGACCTGGCCGAATGATGCGTAGACAGTGTCGATGTCGCGCCACTCCGCATCGCGCGGCTGAATGCGTCGTTTAAGTTCAGGCGACGGTGTCAAATTCGCCGTTTCATTCGGCAGATCGATACCGGTCCGCTTGTTTAGATCAAACTCATCAACCATCGACATGATGCCGTCGATGCCCATTTTCAATCCTAGACGATAGAAGTAACCGTCGCAGGAGTGGGTGATCGCGTTCTTGATGTCGGGCGAACCGTGGTTGCCCATGCAGCGCGTGAACTTGTTGCCGATCGTGATACCACCGCCGCACACCAGGTTCGAGTGCTCGAGCGTGATGGCCTTCTGTTGCAGACCAGCGACGGCCATCGGAATCTTCCAGGTCGAGCCTGGCGGGTAACGACTTTGCACCGCACGATTGAGCAACGGCTTTTGCGGATCGTCCAAGAGCGCCTTGTACTCCGCGCGCCCTTCCTTCGTAGTGATTCTTTGTGAAAACAGATTTGGATCAAACGTCGGGGCCGACGCCAGCGCCAGGATCTCTCCGTTGTTCGGATCAATCGCGATGATCACGCCGCGCTTGGTAACTGAATTCTTGAGTTGTGCTTCCGCGGTGAGTTGCAGATCGAGATCGATCGTAGTCACTAGATCGCGGCCGGGCGTCGGCGGCACGGTTTCAATCTCCGCCTGTATTCGTCCGCGACTATCAACCACCACTTCGCGATAACCATCTTTGCCGCGCAGGTAATCGTCGTAGATCTGTTCGAGACCGCTGAGACCGATGATGTCGCCGGGCTTCAGTCCTTTGTCTTTCGTCGCTTGTTGTTTGAGTTGTTCGGGACTTACCTCGCCGACGTACCCGAGCACGTGGGCCAACGAACCATCCGCCGGGTAACGGCGTTGTGGTTGCTGCTCGACGCGTAGTTCCGGATGCTCGAACGCGTGCGCCTCGACCCATGAGATGTCGCCGGGATCCGCGTCCTCTTTCACCTTGATCGACTCGAACGCCGCCATCTGGTCAATCAAGTCGAAACGCTCGCGCAGGATCTCTTTCTCGACATTCAGGCCGGCGGCCAACGGCTCAATGAGGGAATGAAGTTTCTTATCCTGAAGATCTTCACGCGACAGGATCACGTTATAGATCGGCCGCGAGTCGACCAGCACTTTTCCTTCGCGATCGAAGATGACCCCGCGTGGCGCCGGAATCGGCAGCCGTCGCCGGCGTTGGTTCTCGGCAATCTCAGCGTACTTCTCGTGCCGCACGACTTGCAGCACGTAGAGCCGGACCGTCAGCACGCAGAGCATCAGGATGACGAGGACCTGGACGAACCGCAGCCGGGCGCGAAGGTTTTGAGATGAGTCTTCGAACT
>DATJKO010000655.1:0-3533 GCA_035491355.1 Pyrinomonadaceae bacterium | reverse complement strand
GTGACACCACGCGCCAGCAACAGGCCCGCGATGTTCGCGCACGCGATCACCAGTACCAGTGCGACCACCGCCATCAACAACTTCAACGGCGCTGAGAAACGTTTGCGTAGGAGCGAAATCCCCTTGCCGCCTGGCTCGAACTTGATGTGTTGTTCGCTAAACGGGAGACCCTTGGTGATCGTTCCTGCCGGTGTGTTGGCTTGCCTGATCTGTTGGGCCAACACGTCGAGACTCGATTCTGCCTGTGCCAGCGAAACATCAGGCTTCACGCGCCCGAGCATTTGCAGGAAACTATCCGAACGCCTCTCGATAAATTTCGACTGCGCGAGTTGGGAGTGACTTAACACCGGCACCCAGAGCTCCGTCGGCTGCTCGAGCATCATGCCGGTGAAGTTCTTCGGCGCAACGCCAACGACTGTGAGGGGAAATCCATTCAGCGTGATCTTCTGTCCGACTGCGTCCTGGTCCGTGCCGAAATACTTGCGGCTGAACGCATCGCTCACAACGACGACGAGCTGATGGCCCGCGATCTGATCTTCTTCCGCGAGGAACGTGCGACCGCGTGCGGCCTGAATCCCGAGCACGTCGAAGTAATTTCCCGAGACGTACTCGCTCGAGATCCGTTCTGTACCTGTTCCAGTCGTGAGTTCGATCTCAGTGCGATTGAACGCGAGCATGCCGGAGAAGACGTTGTTCTTCGTGCGGTAGTCGTTAAACACCGGATACGAAAACGAATTGCTCACGAAGTGCGGACTCACGCTCACCGAAGTGATGAGCACAAGCTGGTTCGGATCGCTGACCGGCAACGACCGGATCAACAGCTTGTCGGTCACGCTGAAGATCGCCGTGTTTGCGCCGACGCCCAGCGCCAGCGTCAGCACTGCTATCAGCGTGAAGCCGGGCCGGTTGAGCAACATTCGTAAGCCGTAACGCAGATCGTGGAGCATTTTTTTTGGCCTTGGTGTCCTTTACTGTCCTTTGTCCTTTGTACTTTGTACTTTGTACTTTGTGCTTTGTGCTTTGTGCTTTGTTCGCCTCTCATGCGTAGCGCTTACAGCGACAACCTGCGCAACACAAACAAAGAACCAAGTACAAAGTACAAAGCTCTATTTTTTGCTTTGTCCTCTTGCGGCTCTGTCGCCTTGACTCAAAAGTACCTGTCTTGCGGCTCTGCCGCCTCGATGTGAGGCGAGGCTACGCCTCGCCGGTGAAAGGGAAAAACAGAGCGGGCTGTGCCCGCCGTACGGCCTTTGGCCCAAACTGGGGCGAAGCCCGAACCGAGGGCGCAGCCCTACATGGCTACTAAGGCTTACGGCGAGGAATAGCCTCGCCTCACATCGAGGCGGCAGAGCCGCAGCCAAAGACTTTTGAGACAAAGCTACAAACAACATAAGTACGAAACTACGAACAACATAAGTACAAAGCCAAAAGCTCTCACCGTCATTCGTACCGCAACGCTTTCAAAGGATCGACTCGCGTCGCCCGGCGCGCAGGCAGATAACAAGCTAACAGTGTGACGAGAAACAGTCCCACCGAAACGCCCGCAAACGTCACCGCATCGGTTGCCGTCACTTCAAACAACAACGTCGCGAGCAATCGCGTGACCGCTAACGACGCCGCGAGCCCGACGACAATCCCGATCAGCGCCAGCAGCACTCCCTTCTTCACCACGAGTTTCAGCACGTCGACGCGTTGCGCGCCGAGCGCCATGCGCACACCGATCTCGTGCGTCCGCTGTAGCACCGAGTAAGACATCACGCCGTAGATGCCAACCACCGCCATGACGAGCGCGACGATCGAAAACACGGCGAGCAGCGATGCACTGAAACGCGACCGGGCAACCGAGGTCGAAAGCAAACTTTCCATCGTGCTGATCTCGCCGATCGGCTGTTGCGGATCGAGCGCGCGAATCACTTCACGCGCCGCCGGCGCAACCGCACTCGCGTCGCCTTTCGTGCGTAACACGACAGTCATGCCGGGATAGACCAGCTCCGGATGCGGCCAATACGAAACCGGCTCCACTGACGTATCGAGCCCGAGATGTTTGTGATCACCAACAACGCCGATGATCTCCGACGGCTCGATCTCGTCTTTCATATAGATCGTGAGTTTGTGGCCGATCGGGTTCTCGCCGCCGAGGTTCTTCTTCACAAACGCTTCGTTCACCAGCACGACGTGCCGCATCTCGGTCGCTTCCTGCTGCGTGTAGAAGCGGCCTTGCTTCAGAGGAATCTGCATCGCCTGAAAGTAATTCGCATCCGTGACGCAGACGCCGGTCTTCAACTCCTGCCCCGGCGGCAGTTTTTGCCCGTCAACTTCGACAGTCGTGCCCGAATAGAGTCCGGTGAACGGCGGCGTGTTGATAGCTCCCGCGGCCTCAACGCCGGGAATCGCTTTCATCCGATCGATCGCCTGTTGGAAAAAGCTGATGCGCTTCGGCTCCTCTTCGTAACGTGACGTTGGCAGAGTCACGCGCACGGTCAGCAGGTTCTGCGCGTTGAAACCCGGATCGACTGACTGCAATCGATTGAGACTCCGCACCAGCAGACCAGCGCCCACCAACAACACAAGCGCCAGCGCCACCTGAGTAATGACGAAGACGTTGCGCACGCGATGACCACCGCCGCCGACATTCTTCCCGCCTTCTTTAAGTGAGTCGTGAAGATCGAAGCGGGTAGCTTCGAGTGCGGGCGCGAGTCCGAAGACGAGCCCGGTAATCACTGCAACGGCCAGCGTGAAACCAAGCACCGGAAGGTTCACCGCGACGCGCTGAAGATCGATCAACGCCGGCGGACTCAACGCGACGAGCGCTTTCGTTCCCCACCACGCGACGAGCACGCCGAGCGTCCCGCCAATGACAGACAGCAACACGCTTTCAGTCAACAACTGTCGTGCGATGCGCCAGCGATTCGCGCCAAGTCCCACGCGCACCGCGATCTCTCTTCGTCTCGCACTTGCACGTGCGAGTAACAGGTTCGCGACGTTCGCGCACGCAATCAGCAGCACGAAACCGACTGCGCCAAGCAAGATCAACAACGGCCGGCGAATCTCGCCCGTGAACTGCGTTCGCAACGGCACGACGTTTACGCCCCAGTTCGTGTTGAAAGTGTACTGTTGGGCCAGCCGCGCAGCGATCGTGTCCATTTCGGTTTGCGCTTGTTGGATCGTGACGCCGGGTTTGAGTCGCGCCACACTCGAGGCGAAACGTCCGCGGCGCCCCCGGAAGTCGTTGGTGACTTGAAACGGCACCCAGATGTCGGCGGGTTTGCTGACCTGCGTTCCTTTTTGAATATGCCAGCCGAAGTTCGCCGGCATTACGCCGATGACTGTCGTCGTTTGGTTATTCAAAGTGATCTGCCGGCCGACGATCTGACCGTCGCCGCCGAACCGTCGTTGCCACAGACCATAGCTAATCACTGCAACGCCGGGTTGTCCTTGGCCACCCTCGTCCGGCTGAAACGTCCGGCCCAGCACCGGATTAGTGCCCAACACCGAGAACAGGTTCGGGGTCCCAAACTGGACCGGTATCTCTT